>NZ_JBFUEB010000007.1:0-98278 GCF_056404395.1 Rhizobacter sp. P2_D12
CCATCCTGCGGCGCGCCGCACCGGCCGGCGACGAGGCCGCGCTGCCGGCGAAGCGGCTGCAGGCCGGGGCGCTGGAGCTGACGCCCGGCAGCCGCAGCGCGCTGTGGCGCGGCGAGCCGTTGGAGCTGACCGGTACCGAGTTCAGCCTGCTGGAGGTGCTCGCGCGCCAGGCCGGCCAGCTCGTCAGCAAGCAGGACATCTCGAAGCGCGCCTTCGGCCGGCCGCTGGAGCGCTTCGACCGGCGCATCGACGTGCACATCAGCAGCATCCGCCAGAAGCTGGGCACGCGGCCCGACGGGCAGTCGTGGATCCAGGGCGTGCGCGGCATGGGCTACCAGCTGCTGGTGGATTGACGACCATGGCGACCTTCTGGCGACTGTTCATCAGCCTGTGGGCGGTGTCGGTGCTGGCCTTCGGCGCCGCGGTGGGGGTGCTGCATTTCACCGGGCACAGGCCGCCCCCGGAGGACGCGCTGTTCCCGCTGCTGCCGATCGGCCTGGCGGCGCTGGTCAGCCTGATCTTCAGCGCCGGGGTCGCGGGCTTCCTGTCGCGCTCGCTGGGCCACCTGCGCTGGGGCCTGCAGCGGGCGGCGCAGGAACGCTTCGAGACACGGGTGCGTCCGCTGATGGACAGCCGCAGCAACGAGTTCATGGCGGTCGCGCACGAGTTCGACCGCATGGCCGAACGGCTGCAGCTGATGCAGGCGACGCGGCGCACGCTGCTGCACGACCTGTCGCACGAGTTGCGCTCGCCGCTGGCGCGCATGCAGGCCGCGATCGGGCTGAGCCGGCAGGATGCCGAGGGCGCGCGGCTGCTGCACGAGCGCATCGAGCGCGAGGTGCAGCGCCTGGACCTGCTGGTGGAGGAGCTGCTCACGCTGCACCGCCTCGAATCGGCGGACGACCCGGCCGGCGAACGGCTCGCGACCGAGCGCGTCGACCTGGTCGAGCTGCTGAACGCGATCACCGATGACGCCAACCTGGAGGCGAAGGCGGCCGAGGGCCGCAGCGTCGAACTGCGCAGCGACGGCGCCTTCGTCGCGAACGTCAACGGCGACCTCGTCTACCGCGCGTTCGAGAACGTGATCCGCAATGCGGTGAAGTACACCGCGCCGGGCAGCCGCGTCGAGGTGGAGGCACGGGTGTCGCAGGGCGGGCGGGCGCTGGAGGTGACGGTGTCCGACCGCGGGCCCGGCGTGCCGCAGGACAAGCTGCAGGCGATGTTCGAGCCCTTCGTGCGGCTGGAGGGCAGCGAGAGCGTGCGCGGCACCGGCCTCGGCCTGGCGCTCGCCAAGCGCGCCATCCTGTCGCACGGCGGGCGCATCGAGGCCCGGCGGCGCGACGGCGGCGGGCTGGTCGTCGGCATCCACCTGCCGGCGGGATGAGGCCGGACGGCGTCGTGGCCGTTCAGTACCCCACCGCCTGCCCGTCTCGGCGCGAATCGCTGGCGGCGACGTAGCCATCCTCCCCGTCGTCGCCCAGCTTCCAGATGAACTGCCCGCTGCCGTAGTCCATGTACGCATCGGGCGTCGGCTCGAAGCGGTGCCCCAGCGCCTTCAGCCCGTCGACGAGTGCGGGCGCCATCGTCGATTCGAAATCCACCGCCCGCCCCGCACCCACCTTCCAGCGCGGCGCATCGCAGGCCGCCTGCGGCTGCTGGCGGTGCACCAGCATGCGCACCAGCGTCTGCAGGTGGCCTTGCGGCTGCATGTTGCCGCCCATCACGCCGAAGCTCATCTGCGGCCGGTCGTCGCGCATCAGGAAGCCCGGAATGATGGTGTGGAACGGTCGCTTGCCCGGCGCAACGACGTTCGGGTGGTTCTCGTCCAGCGTGAAGCCGTGGCCGCGGTTCTGCAGGCTCACGCCGGTGCCCGGCACCACAACGCCGCTGCCGAAGCCCATGTAGTTGGACTGGATCAGGCTGACCATCATCCCGCGCTCGTCGGCCGCGCTCAGGTAGATCGTGCCGCCCTTCGGCGGCGTGCCGTGCGCCGGATCGGCGGCGCGCTTCGGGTCGATCCGCTTCGCGCGCTCGCTCAGGTAGCCGTCACTGAGCAGGTCTGCCGCAGTCACTGGCGTCATCGCACGTTCGTCCGCGACCCAGCGGTAGGTGTCGGCGAAGGCCAGCTTCATCGCCTCGATCTGCAGGTGCTGCGATTCGACGCTGTCGACCGGCAGGCGCCCCAGGTCCAGCCGCTCCAGCATGCCCAGCGCCATCAAGGCCGCGATGCCCTGCCCGTTGGGCGGGATCTCGTGCACCGTGTGACCGGCGAAATCCTTCCGGATCGTCGTGACCCATTCGGGCCGGTAGTTCGCGAGGTCCGACAAGGCCATGCTGCCGCCATGGGCCTTGGCGTGGGCCACCAGCTTCTCGGCGATCTCGCCGCGGTAGAAGGCCTCGCCCTTCGTCAGCGCGATCTGCCGCAGCGTGGCCCCGGCCTCGGCGAAGACGAAGCGCTCGCCGGGCTCGGGCGCGCGGCCGCGCGGCAGGAAGGCCTCGGCATAGCCGGGCTGGTCTTTCAGGCCCGGCACCTGGCGGGCCCACTTGTCGGACACGATGCGGCCGACGCCATGCCCGCGCTCGGCCAGCTCGATCGCCGGCTCCAGCAGGTCGGCGAACGGCAGCCTGCCGAAGCGCGTCGACAAGGCCACCCAGCCGGCCACCGCGCCCGGCGTGGTCACTGCATCCCAGCCGCGCACCGGCATCGCATCGCCATGCTTGCGGCGGAAGTAGCCCGGGGTCCATGCGGCCGGCGCGACGCCCGACGCGTTGAGGCCATGCAGTTGTTGCCCGTCCCACAGGATCGCGAAGTTGTCGCTGCCCAGGCCGTTCGACACCGGCTCGACGATGGTCAGTGCCGCCGCGGCGGCGATGGCGGCATCGACCGCGTTGCCGCCCTTGAGCAGCATGCGCAGGCCGGCCTGCGAGGCGAGAGCCTGCGAGGTGGCGACGACGTTGCGCGCCATCAGCGGGCTGCGGATGGTGGGGTACGGATTGTTCCAGTCGAAGTTCATGATGGGGATGGTGGGAATGTCGTTCGGGATCCATCTGTCGCATGAAGACCGTTCGGACTGAGCTTGTCGAAGGCCTGGTGGCTGCGCGCAAGGGCCTGCGGCGCGCTGCGGCGCCAACCCTTCGACACGGGCCCTCGACAAGCTCGGTCCCTGCCCAGGGCGAACGGTTCGTCGGTCATCACGCGATGCCTCATCATCGCTGCCGCGGATCCAGCGCATCCCGCAGCCCGTCGCCCAGCAGGTTGAAAGACAGCACCAGCAGGAAGATCGACGCCCCCGGCCAGATCGCCATCCAGGGCGCCGAGTCGACGTAGTTCTTCGCGGTATTGAGCATGCTGCCCCAGCTCGGCTGCGGCGGCTGCTGCCCGAGCCCGAGGAAGGACAGGCTGGCCTCGGCGATCACCGCCGACGCGATGGCCAGCGTCGCCTGCACGATGATCGGGGGCGTCACGTTGGGCAGCACGTGGCGCAGCGCGATGCGCAGCGGCGGGTTGCCGACGGCGCGCGCCGCCTCGATGTAGTCCTCGACCCGCACGTTGAGCACCTGCGCGCGCGTCAGCCGCACGAAGATCGGCGTAGCCGACACGCCGATCGCGATCATCGCGTTGCTCAGGCTCGGCCCGAGGAAGGCCGCCAGCGCGATCGCCAGGATCAGGAACGGACAGGCCAGGAAGGCATCGGTGATGCGCGAGATCAGCGCATCGGCGAACCCGCCGACGAACCCCGCCGCCAACCCGATCGGCACGCCCAGCAGCAGCGAAATGCTCACCGACACCACGCCGGCCAGCAGCGACGCGCGCGTGCCCCACACCACGCGCGACAGCACGTCGCGGCCGATCTCGTCGGTGCCGAACCAGTGCTCGGCGCTCGGTGCCTTGCGGATCGCACCCCAGCTGGTGGCCACCGGGTCCTGCAGGCCGAACCACGGCGCGAGCAGCGCCAGCGCGATGAAGCCCAGCACCACCGCCAGGCCGAGCAGCGCGCCGCGGCGGCGTTTCAGGCGCCGCCACGCGCGGCGCCACGGCCCGGCCTCGGAACGCGGCACGGTCGACATCGGAGCGGGAAGCACGGCCGCCATCAGCGCCTCAATCTCGGGTTGACCGCAAAGTAGGCCAGGTCGGCCAGCAGGTTCAGCAGCATGTAGGTGCTGGCGGTGACCAGCACCACGCCCTGCACCACCGCGTAGTCGCGGTTGAATACCGCATCGACCACCAGCTTGCCGAAGCCCGGGATCGTGAACACCTGTTCGGTGAGCACCGCGCCCGACAGCAGCGTGCCCAGCTCCAGCGCGCCCAGCGTGAGGATGGGCGTCAGCGCATTGCGCAGCGCATGCTTCAGCACCACCGTGCGCTCGCTCAGGCCCTTGGCCCGCGCGGTGCGCACGTAGTCGGCCGACATCACCTGCAGCATCGCGCTGCGCGTGTGGCGCATCAGCACCGCGGCGATCGCGTTGCCGAGCACGAAGGCCGGCATGGTCATCGCGGCCAGGTTGGCACCCAGGTCCTCGAACGGGCTCACGTAGCCCGAGGCCGGCAGCCAGCCCAGCTGCACCGAGAACAGCAGGATCATCAGGATGCCGAGCCAGAAGTTCGGCGTCGAGATGCCCCACAGCGCGAACGCATTGGCCGCATGGTCCCAGGCCGTGCCGCGCCCCACCGCCGAGACGATGCCCGACGGGATGCCGATGACCAGCGCGATCGCCATCGCCAGCAGCGCGAGCTCCACCGTCACCGGCAGCTTCTGCAGGACCAGGTCGAGCACCGGCTGCTGGTTGCGCACCGATTCGCCCAGGTCGCCGCGCAGCACGCCGCCTACCCAGTGGGCATAGCGCAGCGGCAGCGGCTCGTCCAGGTGCAGCCTGGTGCGCAGGTAGGCGATGACCTGCGGGTCCTGGTCTTCGCCGGCCAGGATCCTGGCCGGATCGCCGGGCAGCAGCTGCTGCAGCCCGAAGATCAGCATCGAGACGAACAGCAGCGTCGGCAGCAGCGTCGCGACGCGCTTGACGAGGTATTCGAACATCAGGGTGCGAGTTTCAGGCCTGCCACGCGCAACAGCCCGTCAGGCACGTTGCGCACGCCCGAGAGCTTGGCGTTGTAGGCCCACAGCCAGTTGCGGTGGTACAGGTAGACGATGGGCCGCTCCTTCAGCACGCGCGCGGCCACCTGTTCGAACACCTTCCTGCGCTCGGCCGGGTCGCGCAGCTCGCGCGAGCGGGCCAGCAGCGCATCGGTCTCGGCATCGCAGTAGCCGGCGTAGTTCAGCGGCTGCTTGCAGGCGTCGAAGCTGAACAAGTTGCCGTCCGGGTCGGCACGGCCGCTCCAGGCCAGCACCAGGGCCTCGTAGTCGCCCTTGTCGGCCATGTTCAGCGAGGTCGCGAACTCGGCGGCCTGGATCTTCACGTCGAAGCCGGCCTCGCGCGTCATCGCCTGCACCACCAGCGCCAGGCGCTGCGCGTCGGACGTGGTCGGCGCCACCAGCGTGAAGCTCGGGTTGGGCACGCCGGCTTCCTTCAGCAAGGCCTTGGCGCGCGCGACGTCGCGCTTGGGCACCGGCACGTTCTTCGCGTAGTACGCGTTGCCCGGCGCGACCCACTGGTTGCCCACCGTCGCCTCGTTGTCCATCACCACCTGCGCGATGCCTTGCCGGTCGAGCGCCAGCTCGAAGGCTTCGCGCACGCGGGCGTCGCGGCCCAGCGGGTTCTGCTTCGCCTTCTCGCTCTTGGCCAGGTTGATCGTGATGCCCTGGTAGCCGATCTCGGTGATGCGCGAGGTCTTGAGCTTCTTGTCGGACTGCAGCTTTTCCATGTCGCTGGAGGCCACGCGCTCGATGAAATCGAGCTGGCCGGACTTCAGGTTGGCCAGCCGCACCGTCGCATCCGGGATCGGCGTGTAGACCACCTTGTCGAAGTGGATCGCGTCCTTGTTCCAGTACTGCGCGAAGCGCTCGAACACGATGCGGTCCTGGGCGACGCGCTCGACGAACTTGAACGGGCCCGAACACACGGGCTTGACGCCGAACTTGTCGCCCGCCGCCTGCGCCGCCTTGGGCGACACCATCATGCCGGCGCGATCGGCCAGTTGCGCGAGCAGCGGCGAGAACGGCGCCGACAGGTTCAGCCGCACCGTCATCGGGTCGACGACGTCGACCGTGGTCACCGGCGCCAGCTCGCCGCGGCGGTTCGAGCCCGGCATCGTCTTGTGGCGCTCGATGTTGAACTTGACGGCGGCGGCGTCGAACTTCTCGCCGTCGTGGAAGCTGACGCCGGCGCGCAGCTTCAGCGTCAGCGCCTTGCTGTCGGCGGACCATTCGTAGGCGGTGGCCAGCTGCGGCACGATGGCGAGCTTCTCGTCGACGTCGAACAGCTTGTCGCACAGCGCGCTGAACACGACGCGGCCGACGAAGCTGCGTGCGAGCGACGGGTCGAGCACGTCGGGGTCTTCGGCCAGGCCGACGCGCAAGGCCTGCGCCGGCGCGAACAGCGGAACGAGCGCCAGCAGCAGCGCAGGGATCCATCGGGTCGGGGGGGTCATCGGGGGCTCCGGAAACAGCTCAGAAGGTGGGTTCGGCCTGCACGAAGGCCGACTGCAGGCGGGCCAGGCGCCGGCTGGCCGGCGTCGCCACGGGCGCTTCGTGCAGCGCGACAGGCGCCGGGATCTCGCGCCAGAAATGGCAGGCCACCGCGTGGCCGTCGTGCGTCTCGAGTGCCGGCGCCTGCTGCGCGCACAGCGCGCGCGCATGCGCGCAACGGGTGTGGAAGTGGCAGCCGCCGGGCGGATGCACCGGGCTCGGCACGTCGCCGGCCAGCAGCACGCGCTCGCGCTGCAGGCCCGGCTCGCGGATCGGGGCGGGATGCGGAATGGCCGACAGCAGCGCCTGCGTGTACGGATGCCGCGGCGCGGCGAACAGCGTGCGCTTGTCGGCCAGCTCGACCACGCGGCCGAGGTACATCACCGCGACGCGCGCCGCGATGTGCTTGACCACCGCCAGGTCGTGTGCGATGAACAGGTAGGCGATGCCGAAGCGGCGCTGCAGGTCCTGCAGCAGGTTCACCACCTGGGCCTGCACCGACACGTCGAGCGCCGACACCGCCTCGTCGCAGACGATCAGCTGCGGCTGCACCGCCAGCGCCCGCGCGATGCCGATGCGCTGGCGCTGCCCGCCGGAGAACTCGTGCGGAAAGCGCTGCGCATGCTCGGGCGCGAGGCCCACGGTGTGCAGCAACTCGGCCACGCGCTCGCGGTGACGGCCGGCGTGCAGGCCGTGCAGCATCAACGGCTCGGCCAGCGCCTGGCCGACCGTCATGCGCGGGTTCAGCGACGAGAACGGGTCCTGGAAGATGATCTGCATCGCACGGCGCCGCGCACGCAAGGCGGCGGCATCGAGCGTGCCGAGGTCCTGGCCGTCGAAGCGCACGCGGCCGGCGCTGGGTTCGATCAGCCGCAGCACGAGACGGCCGAGCGTCGACTTGCCGCAGCCGGATTCGCCGACCACGCCCAGCGTCTCGCCGCGGCCGATCGAGAGATCGACGCCGTCGACCGCGCGCACCGCGCCCTTCGCACGGCCGAACAGCCCGCGGCGCACCGGGAAGTGCTTGACCAGCCCCTCGACGCTCAGCAGCGGATCGCTCATGACAGCGGCGCCCTCCAGCAGGCGGCTTCGTGCCCGGGGGCGAGTTCGAACAGCTCGGGCTCGGCCTCGCGGCAGCGCGGCTCGGCGAACGGGCAACGCTCGGCGAACGCGCAGCCCGGTGGGCGGCGCAGCGGGCCGGGCACCTGGCCGTCGATCGATGCAAGCCGCGTGCGCTCGCCATCGAGCCGCGGCACCGACCCGAGCAGGCCGATGGTGTAGGGGTGCTGCGGGGTCTCGAACAGCACCTGCACCGGCGCGCGCTCGACGACGCGGCCGGCATACATCACGACCACCTCGTCGGCCACCTCGGCCACCACGCCCAGGTCGTGCGTGATCAGGATGACCGCGGTGCCGGTCTCCTGCTGCAGCGTGCGCATCAGCGCGAGGATCTGGGCCTGGATCGTCACGTCGAGCGCGGTGGTCGGCTCGTCGGCGATCAACAGCTGCGGCTCGCAGGCCAGCGCCATCGCGATCATCGCGCGCTGGCGCATGCCGCCCGACAGCTGGTGCGGGTGCTCGTGGAAACGCTGCTCCGGCGCCGGCATGCGCACCTTGCGCAGCATCGCCAGCGCCTGCGCCTCGGCCTCCGCGCGGCCGATGCGGCGGTGGCGCAGCAGCCCTTCGACGATCTGCTCGCCAATCGTGAAGACCGGGTTCAGCGACGACATCGGCTCCTGGAAGATCATCGCCATGCCGTTGCCGCGCAGGTCCTGCATCTGCTGCGCCGGGGCGCCGACCAGCTCGCGGCCTGCGAAGCGGATCGAGCCGCTGTCGATGCGCCCGGGCGGCGACGGCACCAGGCCCATGATGGACAGCGAGGTCACGCTCTTGCCGCAGCCCGACTCGCCGACGATGGCCAGCGTGCGGCCGGCATGCACGTCGAAGCTGACGCCGTCGACCGCCGGGAACTCGCCGTCGTCGGTCTTGAACTGCGTGCGCAGCTTGCGCACTTCGAGTAGCGCGCTCATGACGCGTTGAAGCGCTGGATGCGCAGCGCGGCGATCAGGCGTCCGGCGAATGGCAGCGTTGCGGATTCGCGATAGGTGCGCGCCGTCGCATCGATCACCTGCGGCCCGGCCAGCATGTTGCCGGCGATGCTGAAGTCGTCGAAGAGCCGATGGCCGCACCATTCGATGCATTGCGCGCCGGTGTGGGCCGCGGGTGCACCGCTCGCAGGCAGCAGGTGCACCTGGCGATGCGCACGGCCCGCATCGCCGGCCAGCAGGTTCTGCAGTGCAGCACCGGCCGCGTGGCCAGCGGCCAACAGCGCGAGGCCGGCAGCGCCGTCGCGGCTTGATCTCAACGACATCTTCTTGATCTCCGGCACATGGCGTGACCTGTGCAAGCAATGTGCCACCTGGGCGGGTGGCGTCCGTCCGGGTGAGCCGCAAGCCGGAAAATACGGCTCAAAAAGTGAGCCGTAAAAAAGTGATCGCGACCGCCACGTCGACGGCCTGGCCGAGGTCATCAACGACGCGGCGACCGGCTTCGAGCTGCCGCTCGACCATGACCGGCTGTATCGCTGGCAGTCCGCGCTGTTCCCCGGTGGCACGAGCGGCATCCGCCGCATCGCGGTGGGCCGCTACCGCGATCACGAAGACCCGAGCCTCGGCGCCAAGCAAGGCGGGTGCCGCTCAGCCCTTCCAGGCATCGCCATGCGCCAGCAGCGCCGCGCGAAGCCTGGCGGCGCTGGATGACTTTGCCAGGCCGCGCAGGTGGAAGCAGTGGTAGCGCAGGTTCGGCAGCTCGGGCAGTGCCACCGCCACCACGCCCTGCGGCAGGCGGCAACAGGCGTTGACCACGGCGAGCCCGATGTTCATCGCGACGAAACCCAGTATCAGCTCCCAGCCGTTGGCCTCCATCGCCACCGTCCACGGCACCTGCTCCGATTGCAGCAGCGCGCCCAGCATCTGCCGGTGCGGGCGCCCTGGCGGCGGCACCACCAGGCGTTCACCGCTCAGGTCCTTCAGCTTCAGGCGCGTGCGCCCCGCCAACCGGTGGTCCGCCGGCACCGCGAGCACCTGGCCCACCGTCGTCAAGGCCGTCGCCTGCAGGCCATCCGGCACGGTGTCGAGCGGCGCGACACCCAACTGGGCCTTGCCGCCCAGCACCGCCGCCACCGTCTGGTCGCGGTCCAGGCTCAGCAGGCGCAACGGCGCCTGGGCGTCGCGCTGGAAGCTTCCGATGCCGGTGCCGAGCAGGTAGAGGTACGCACCCTCGCCCGCGGCCAAGGTGACCGACTGCTCGCCGGCACCGTCGAGTCGCCCGAGGAATTCGTCCGCACCGGCGCGCAGCTGGCGCCCATAACGAGCCAGCGCTTCGCCGTGTTCGGTCAGTTCGAGCGCGCGGCCGACCCGCCGGTAGAGCGGCCGATCGAGCTGCTCGCCGAGCTTGCGCACCTTCACGTGCAATGCCGGCTGCGAGATGTGCAGCTTGCGCGCGGCCGCGCTGAAGTTGAGCGCGTCCGCGAACACCGCGAACGACAGAACGGCATCGAAGTCGAGTCGCGAAGCCTGGATCATGTATAGCTCTGGATTATAGAAGCTCTGGCAAGAGTAGTTCCCGAACAGCATTGACCTTCCTACGATGCCGCATCGAGTCAACGAGCAGCACGGAAGGAATCACCATGATCAAACTGGGAATCGACATCGGCCGCGTGCTGATCGCACCGGACGCGCCCGACGGCAAGGCCGACACCTCGTTCATCGGCGGGACGCTGGAGGCGGCGCTGGCGACGCCACCGTTCGACGGCATGTTCGACGCCGTGCCCGCACTCGTCCAGCAGTTCAAGGGCCAGGTCTGGCTGGTGTCCAAGGCCGGCCCGCGGGTCCAGGAGAAGACGCGCCTCTGGCTGCGCCGCCACGCATTCTTCGAGCGCACCGGCATCGCACCCGGCCACCTGCGGTTCTGCCTGGAGCGGCCACAGAAGGCATTGCACTGCCGCGAGCTGGGCATCACGCACTTCGTCGATGACCGGCCCGACGTGCTGGCCCACCTGGAAGGCGTCGTGGCCCATCGCTTCCTGTTCGGGCCGCAGAAGCGCCCCTGCGCGGCCCCCGGCATCGTGGCTGTGCCCTCCTGGGCCCAGGCGCGCACGGCCATCGAACAGTCGCTGGCCCGCAGCGCGCTCGCGCTGTGAAGCGCCGGGCCTAAGCCGCAGGCCTGACCCGGCTCAGGTGGCTCGCGATCATGCCGGCCACCGTCCGCGCGACCGCCTTCACGTCCAGCGGCTCGTCGAAGATCATCTCGACCGTCGCGTAGATCAGCTCCACCACGATGCGGCTGACGAGCTTCAGCTCGGCCGCGTCCGCGCCCGGCAGCGCCTTCGCCAGCAGCAGCGCCTGCTCCTGCGTGACGGCCGCGTGCGAGGCCAGCCGCACCTGCTGCAGCGCCGGCACCGCGCGCAGCGCGCGCATGATCCACACGCCGCCCATCGTCTGCAGCGTCACCTCGTAGGTGTCGACGATCAGCCCTTCGAGCGCCTGCTCCAGCACCTCGATGCCGCCGCCGAAGACCTCGATCGTGATCCAGTGGTCCACGCGCTCGTTCTGCCGCTGCATCAGCCGCTGGCCCAGCTCGGACAGCAGCGCGTACTTGTTCGGGAAGTAGCGGTACAGCGCCGGCGGCGTCAGCCCCGCGCGCTCGCACACCAGGTTGGTCGACAGCCGCTCGATGCCGACGTCGGCCAGCGTCTGCGCCGTCACCTCGAGGATGCGCTCGTAGGTCTCCGTCGCCCGCTGCTGCGCAGGCTGCTTCTTGGTGGCCAGCGAGGGTGGGGGCTTGCGGGTCGACGGCATCGGCAAGGTCGGGCGAGGGGCGTGCGGCATCAGGGATTGTCCGGGGAATGTTGTTGACACCAAACGGTAGTCATGACTATAAACTAGTCATCACTATCCAACGGTGCCGATGCCATGAAGTCCCTGCTGCCTGCTGCCCTGCTCTTGCTGGCCACTGCCGCGCACGCCGCCGGCCCCGACGATGCGAAGGGCCTGTGGATGACCGCGGAGAAGGATGCGGTGATCCAGTTCGCGCCGTGCGCCGATGCGGCCACCGCGCTGTGCGGGCGCATCGTCTGGGACAAGGACGCCGGCACGCCGAAGGACACCTGCGGCGTGCAGATCGCGCGGCTCGAGCGCTACGACAGCGACGCCTGGCGCGACGGCTGGGTCTACGACCCGCGCAGCACCAAGAAGTACAAGGGCATCGTCCGCATCAAGTCCGGCGAGCTCCACATCCGCGCCTTCGTCGGCGTCGAGATCCTCGGCGAGACGGAGATCCTGCGGCGCGTCCCGGCCCTGCCCGAGTCGCCGGCCTGCAAGTCCTGAAGTCGTCCCCCCACCCCTGGAGCCACCCATGCATTTCCGCTGTCTGCTTCCGGTCGCCCTCGGCGCACTGTTCACCGCCATCGCCCCGTCGGCCTTCGCGGCCGACACGGCCAGTTTCGCCGTCGACACCGACGTCAAGCTCACGTCCGACCAGCGCACCCGCGGCATCTCGGACTCCTTCAACCGGCCGGGCATCAAGCTCAGCGTGCAGGCCGCGCACGAGAGCGGGCTGATCGGGCTGGTCGAGCTCGCATCGGTCAGCAAGAAGCAGTTCCTCGACGGCAGCGGCGTCGGCGTGACGCTGGGCGGCGGCTACCGCTTCGGCGATCCGGAGGCCTGGCACTTCGGCGTCGGCCTCGCCACCGAGCTGTTCCCCGGCGCGAAGTTCGAGGCCCCGCACGGCTTCGACATGACCACCTTCACGCCGACGGATTTCCAGACCACGAAGTACGACAGCGCCTTCGCGGTGCTGGAGGTCGGCTACGGCGCGCTCGAAGGGCGCGTGCTGAACGTGATCTCCAAGACCTACCGCGGCGCCGACACCGGCGGCGTGTGCGGCACGATGCTCGCGCTGATGCCCGACCCGACGCAGGGGCTCGAGTGCTATGCGCGCGGCGACAACAACTCGCGCGGCAGCTGGCTGCTCGACCTGGACTACAAAGTCCACCTCGCACCGGCCACCACGCTGAACCTGCATGGCGGCTACCAGCGGATCCGGCACTTCTCGGAAGCGAACTTCTCCGACTGGCGCGTCGGCATCACGCACAAGCAATGGGGCTTCGACTGGAATGCCGACGTCGTGGCGACCAACACCCGCGTGCGCGAGCTGTACATCGCGCTCGACGGCGACGAGCAGCGCGCCACCGACAACACCAAGTTCGTCGTCTCCGTGTCGCGCCGGTTCTGAACAGGCCATGGCAAACACCCCGCTCGCCCTGAGCTTGTCGAAGGGTCGGACCCCTTCGACACGGGCCTGCGACGAGCTCAGCCCGGCTCAGGGCGAACGGGTTGTCGCGAGGTGAGTTCGCAATTGAACACGCGCGAACGCCTCGTGCTGGCCGTCGACCTGGGCACCTCCGGCTGCAAGACCGCGCTGGTGGGGCTGGATGGCACGGTGCACGCGTGGGCCTTCCGGCCGGTGGCGCTGCACGTGCAGGGCGCTGTGGCCGAGCAGGACCCGAACGCCTGGTGGGACGCCTTCCTGGCCGGCGCCGCCGAGGTGCTGAACGGCGATGCCGGGCTGCGCGCGCGCGTGGTCGCCGTGTGCTGCTCGGCGCAGACCGAGGGCACGGTGTGCGTCGACCGCGCGGGCGAGGCGATCGGCCCGGCACTGACCTGGCTCGATGCGCGCGGCGCCGACGCGATGGCGCGCCGCGCGCGCGGACGCGGCCTGCGCATCGAAGGCTACGGGCCGCTGAAACTGTGGCGCTGGCTGCGGCTCACCGGCGGCGCACCGTCGCTGTCGGGGCGCGACTCGGCCGGGCACATCGCCTGGCTGCTCGACCACGCGCCCGAGCGCTGCGAGCGCACGCACAAGTTCCTGAACGTGCTCGACTTCATGAACCTGCGGCTGACCGGGCGCTTCTGCGCGACACAGGACTCGGTGCTGACCTCGTGGATCACCGACAACCGCGACGTGCGGAAGGTGCGCTACGACGCCGGCCTGGTCCGCCTGCTGGGCGTCGCGCCCGACCAACTGCCCGAGATCGTGCAATCGACCGAGACCCTCGGCCCGCTGCTGCCGGCGGTGGCGCAGACGTTGGGGCTGAGCCCGAAGACACCGGTCGTGGCCGGTGCGGTCGACACCTCGGCCGTTGCCGTGGGCGCGGCCACCGGCGATTTCGAGACGCACCTGTACCTGGGCACCTCGTCGTGGCTGGGCGCGCACGTGCCCGCCATGAAGACCGACGTGCGCCACAAGATCGCCGCCGTGCCCTGCGCGGTGGACGGGCGCTACCTGGCGCTGGCGCTGCAGTCGACCGCGGGCGCGAACCTGTCCTTCCTGCGCGACCGCATCCTCTTCCACCCGGACGAGCTCGCCAGCGACGAAGAGCATCCTGCGGTCTACGAGCTGCTGAACACCATCGCCGCGCGCGTGCCGCCGGGCGCGCGCGGCCTGATCTACACGCCGTGGCTGCTGGGCGAGCGCACGCCGGTGGACGACCCGCACCTGCGCGCCGGGCTGCTGAACCTGTCGCTCGAGCATTCGCGCGAGGACATCTTCCGCGCCTTCCTGGAAGGCGTGGCGCTGAACACGCGCTGGATGCTGGAGCCGTTTACGCGGCTGCTCGGGCGCGACGCCGGCAGCATTGCCGCGGTGGGCGGTGGCGCGCAATCGGACGTCTGGTGCCAGATCATGGCCGACGTCAGCGGCCAGCCGATCCGCCAGCTGGAGAACCCGATCCAGGCCAACGCGATCGGCGCGGCCTTCATCGCCGCGGTGGGCATCGGCGCGCTGGCGTTCGCCGACCTGGCACCGCTGCGGCGCACGCGCCGCACCTACGAGCCGGCGCCCGAGCTGGGCGCTCTGTACGGCGACAAGTTCGAGACCTTCAAGGAAGTGCGCACGCGGCTGGCACCGCTGTATCGCCGGCTCAACGCAGCGCAGGGAGCACCGGCATGAGCACGTCGCGGATCCGCCAGGACATCGTCGACCTGTGCGTGGCGTTGTCGCGCCGCGGCCACCTGGCCGGCACCGGCGGCAACATCGCGCTGCGCATCGACGCACAGCGCTTCGCGGTGACGCCGTCGGCCACCGACTACCTGGCGATGGGCGCCGACGACATCTGCGTGCTGCGGCTGTCCGACCTGGCGCGGCTCGAAGGCGAACGCACGCCCTCGGTCGAGAGCGGCCTGCATGCGCGCGTGCTGCGCGCGCGACCCGACGTGCGGGCCAGCATCCACACGCACCAGCCGGTGGCGAGCGCGTGTGCCTTGCTCGGCCGCGCGCTGGAGGTGCCGGCCGGCGCGCTGCAGGCGTCGCTCGGGCGCCGCGTGCCCGTCGTCGGCTATGCGCCGTCGGGCACGGCGTGGCTGTCGGCCAAGCTCGCGCGGCAGCTGCGCGGCGACATCAACGCCTACCTGATGTTCAACCACGGCGCGCTGTGCTGCGGCGCCGACGTGCCGGCCGCCGTGCAGGCGGTCGAAGACCTCGAAACCCTCTCGCGCCAGCACCTGCTGCATCGCATCGCCGCACGCGCCGAACGCGAGCCCTCGATGCAGGCGGCACTGCGGCGTGTCGCCGCCGCACTCGCCACCTGACCCACCCTGGATCGCCCAATGAGCCCCCTGCCCTCCATCTCGGCCTGGCCCGACGTCGATGCCCTGTACCGCCGCTTCGATGCGCTGGTGAAGCAACCGATGCGGCCGATCAAGCCCGAGCACATGGCGCGCGTGATGCGCTGGTTCGACGAGCGCTGCCCGCGCAGCAAGCGGCTGGGCGAGCGGGCCCAGGCGGTGATCCCCGGCGGCGTGCAGCACAACCTGGCCTTCAACCATCCGTTCCCGCTGGCCATCGCCAAGGCCGAGGGCGCGCACCTGGTCGACGTCGACGGCAACCGCTACACCGATTTCCTGCAGGCCGGCGGGCCGACGCTGCTGGGCTCGAACCATGCGGCGGTGCGCACTGCGGTGAACCAGGTGCTCGACGAATGCGGCCCGGTCACCGGGCTGCTGCACGAATACGAAGTGAAGCTGGCCGAACTGGTGTGCCGGCACATGCCGGCGGTGGACATGCTGCGCCTGCTGGGCTCGGGCACCGAGGCGGTGATGGGCGCGGTGCGGCTGGCGCGCGCCTACACGCGGCGCAAGTGGATCATCAAGGTGGGCGGCGCATACCACGGCTGGAGCGACCAGCTGGTGTACGGCATGCGGCTGCCCGGCACCGGCCGCATGGAGGCGGTGGGCATCCCGCGCGGCGCGACCGCGCACACGCAGGAGTGCGCGCCGAACGACCTGGACGCGCTGCGCCGCAAGCTGCAGCTGAACCGCCTGCGCGGCGGCACCGCGGCCGTGCTGCTGGAGCCGCTGGGCCCCGAGAGCGGCACGCGGCCGGTGCACCCCGACTACAACCGGCAGGTGCGCGCGCTGTGCGACGAGTTCGGCGCGCTGATGATCTTCGACGAGGTGGTCACCGGTTTTCGGGTCGGCATGGGCGGCGCGCAGGCCTACTTCGACGTCAAGCCCGACCTCACCGTGCTGGGCAAGTGCCTGGCCGGTGGCTACCCGATGGCCGGCGCGATCGGCGGGCGGCGCGACGTGATGATGCTGCTGGTGGGCGGCATCGGCACGACGGCGCGGCGCGCGTTCGTCGGCGGCACGCTGTCGGCGAACCCGCTGTCGTGCGTGGCCGGCTACCACGCGCTGATGGAGGCGCAGCGGCTCGATGCGGCCGGCGTGGCGGGACGTGCGGGCGACCGGCTGCGCCAGGGGCTGGACGAGATCATCCAGCGGCTCGGGCTGCCGTACGTGGCCTACAACCTGGGCTCGATCGTGCACCTGCAGACCTCGGGCGTGCTGCTGCTGGACACCGGCAACCTGCTGAAGCTGCTGCGCGTGAAGGACGAGGCGAAGCGGCGCAAGCACATGATGGAGGAGATGGGCGCGGCCTACACCGCGCACGGGCTGATCACGCTGGCCGGCAGCCGCATCTACACGAGCCTGGCCGACACCGACGACGTGATCGACGATGCGCTGAACCGCTTCGAAGACGTGTTCAAGCTGGTGTGATGCGATGACGACGCCCGAACACCGATGGCAGCAGCTGCGCGACCGCTTCGTCGCCCGGATGCCCATCCGGGATGGTGCCGAAGCGAGCCTGTCGCTGCGCATTCCCGGCCAACCCGCCATGTGGTTCGGCGATGCATCGGCCGACGCCCCGCGGCAGCTGCCGCTGGCATCGGCATCCGGCGAGGCCACCGTGCACGCCGCGGTGTACGCGGCCCGCGCCGACGTCGGCGCGGTCGCGGCCGGCGGCGGCACCTACGGCCTGAGCCTGGCCGATTTCGGCGGCACGATGCCGCAGGTGTTCGACGAGCAGGCACGCCACCTGGGCCCGATGGGGCCGGCCGCGGCGGCACCGGGCGACCTGGCCGCCTCGCTGCGGGGCGGGGGCAATGTCCTGCTGCTGCAAGGCCGCCCGCTGTGCCTGGGCACCACGGCCACGCGCCTGTCGCTGAACGCCGAGCTGTTCGAGAAATGCGCCAAGGCCTACGTGCTGGCCGCGGCCGCCGGCGGCCCGGTGCGCCCGCTGCCGTGGTTTGTGCGCATGATTGCCAACCGCAGGCTGCGCAAGGACGAACTGCGTGCCGCGCAGCGCCTGGCACAAGGCCTGCTCCCCGAAGAGAGCCAGGGTTACTGAGGAGAACGCTGCATGACGACGAGCCCCACCCCGCAGATGTCGCGCCGCCAGGTCGGCGCGGCGCTGGCCGTCGGCACCATCGCGATCCTGATGGTGGGCATCCAGCCCATCCTGCTGGGCGAGCTGGTCGAGGCGAAGCAGGTGAGCCTGGAGGGGGTGGGCATCGTCGCGATGGCCGAGATCGTCACGCTGGGGCTGGGGGTGGTGCTGGGGGATGCGCTGCTGCCGGGGGCACGGCTGCGCCTGATCACGATCGTCGCGGCATTGCTGGCGGCCGGGCTCGACCTGCTGACGATGTCGCTCGGCGGCGACGGCGCGTTGACGGGCGTGCGGGCCGCGGCCGGGCTGGCCGAGGGCGTGGTGGTGTGGGGCACGACCGGGGTCGTGGTGCGCAGCGCCAACCCGGCGCGCGTGGGCGGCATCTTCTTCGTCGTGCAGACGATCGCGCAGGCGGCGCTGGGGGCGGTGCTGGCGAACGCGGTGATCCCGCGCTGGGGCTGGCAGGGCGGCTTCGCGACGCTGGCGCTGCTGGCGTTGTTGCCGTGCGTGCTGGCGTTCGTGCAACCGGCGCGGCTGGCACCGTTGGCGGCGGCGGCGGTGTCGGGCTTCCGGTGGTCGGTGGCGACCTGGCTGCCGCTGGTCGTCGCCTTCCTGCAGCTGGCGACGCTGGGCTCGTTCTGGGCCTACCTGGAGCCGTTGGGCAAGGCGGCCGGCTTCGATGCGCGGGCCGCGCAGACGCTGATCGCCGGCGTGCTGGCGATGCAGGTGGTGGGCGGCAGCCTGGCATCGCTGGTGGTGGCGCGGCTGGCGGTGGTGCCGACGCTGGTCGGCTGCTCGGCGGTGCTGGCGGCCGTGACAGCCACGCTGCATGCATTGCCGCCGGGCAGCACGCTGAACTTCGCGCTCGGTTGCGCGCTGTTCGGCTTCGTGTGGATGTTCATGCTGCCGTTCCACATCGGCTTGGCCTTCAAGGCCGATGCGAGCGGACGGGTGGCCGGGCTGGTGCCGGCGGCCCAGTTGCTGGGCAGCGCCTTCGGGCCGCTGACGGCGTCGTTCATTGTCGAGGGGGAGAACGCGGGCGCGGTGCCGCTGCTCAGCGCGGGGTTCGCGGTGGCAGCGGCACTGCTCTTGCTCTTGCGCGGACGGACTCGCCGGGCGGGTGCCCATCCGGGGCACGCCAGCTGACGGACATCCCGGATCGGCATCCGGGCTGCGGGATCAGCTGGCCAGCTTGGCGGCGATCTGGGCCACGTGCTTGCCCTGGAAGCGCGCGCCTTCGAGTTCATTCGCCGAAGGCTGGCGCGAGCCGTCGCCGCCGGCGATGGTGGTGGCGCCGTACGGGCTGCCGCCGGTGATCTCGTCGAGCTTCATCTGGCCTTGCCATGCATACGGCAGGCCGACGATGACCATGCCCTGGTGCAGCAGCACGGTGTGCGTGCTCAGGATGGTGCTTTCCTGGCCGCCGTGCTGCGTGGCGGTGCTCGCGAACACCGAGCCGACCTTGCCGACCAGCTTGCCGGCGAACCACAGCGGGCCGGTCTGGTCCAGGAAGTTCTTCATCTGCGCAGCCATGTTGCCGAAGCGGGTGGGCACGCCGAAGATGATCGCGTCGTAGTTGGGCAGTTCATCGACCGTGGCGATCGGGGCAGCCTGGTCGAGCTTGAAATGCGAGGCCTTGGCAATGGCTTCCGGAACGATCTCGGGCACGCGCTTGATGTCGACCGTGGCGCCGCCGCTGCGGGCCCCTTCGGCAACGGCTTGCGCCATGGTCTCGATGTGGCCGTAGCTGCTGTAGTAGAGGACGAGGACTTTTGCCATGAGGTGCTCCTGGTTGGGTGGGCTGGAGCGGATTCTGGTCGCCTGACAGCGGCGCGGATTGCGCCGGGGCGAACACACGGTTCAAATGCAGTGAATGGTCCTGGCCCGCTCAGCCGGGGTCCTTGTCGAACGCCGTGATGGCTATCCGTGCAGCTGGACCACCGTGATGCCCTCGGCGTCCGCGAGCGCAAAGCGCTGCCCCGCGGAATCGATCGCGATCACGGGCAGCACCGTGTCCGGCGCCACGATGGCGCTGACCTGGTTGCCGGAGTCGAGGTGCGGCCACGCGAGCACCTCGGTGCCGGTGGGGACGTGGATCAAGCGCGGGTGGCCGTGCAGCGCGAGCACGTGGTGGTTGCCGATGGCGGCGATGCGACCCAGGCTGCCCACCCCGCCGATGACGATGGGCGAGGTGGAGCGGCGCGGGTCGTGGATGCGCAGTTCGCCGTGCTCCAGGGGGCCGTCGTCTTCGCCGGCAAACACGTCACCCTTCATGGCAATGGCCCAGCGGCCGTCCGGGAAGAAGGCTGCGCTGCTTTGCGCCGCACCTTCGAAGGCGCCGATGCCTTGGCCATCCAGGTGGGCGGGATCCGCCAGTGCCGAGACGACGTCGTAGACGCAGACTTCTTCGGCGGGGTGCCACACCCACCCGGCACTCAGGAGGTAACGGCCATCGGCAGATGCCGCCAGCCGCGAATGGAACACGTCGCCGGGTTCGCGCGGCACCGTGTCTGTCAGCAGCTCGCCCGTCAGGACGTCCTCGATGTCGAGCCGGCAGTATGCGCGCGGGCAATGGGCCAACAACACCCGGCCGGACGGCTGGCGAAGCAGCGCGATAGGGTATTCGTAGAGATCGGCGTGGTAGTAGCTGCGGTTGATCTCGCGCACCACCTTGCCGTCCTGGAGCACCAGGCCCTTGGTGCCGCAACGCGTGTAGATCACCGAGAAGGCGCTGCCCGCCAGCGATGCCACCGCATCGAAGCCGTAGGCGTAGCGCACGAGCTGCGGAAGCATCTCGCCCTGCAGCCGGTAGCGCTGGCCGCCGCCGACCCAGTCGACCAGGGCGTCATCGTCCCAGGCGAGGGAACGGACACCTTTGGCGGGGATGCGGGTTTCGGTCGGACGCATCGGGCGCGCAACTTCGGCGTGATGGGGTTGCGAGGCAGTCTAGCAACTTCGCGAAAACGCTGTCAGGCATCTCCATGCAGGCTCGGGACGAAGCCGCGGTGCGCCGCATCATGCGGGCAATGACGCCCCAGAAGACGGCGAGCAAGGCCACCTCACAGCCCATCGATCTGCTTCCGGAGCTCCTTCAGTTCCTCGAACGCGACCGCGAGTGTCTTCTCGCTGTCCACGCCGAAGAACTTGTTGCACGCTTCATGGTGGGTCTTGAGGAGCGTCCGCATCTCTGCGCAGAGCAGCCTCAGCGCCGACACCTCGTGGCGGGATTCGGCCGCACTGAGCTGCACAGCGGCAAGATCTGCAATGACCTGGAGATGCGCGAGGTAAGCCGGGCCCAGCAAGACCGATGCGCCACGTTGCCCGGTGACGGTCACGACCGCTCCGTCATCGCCCTCTTCAAGCACGGCGATCTCTTCGTATTGCTTCAGCTTCATGGGCGACTCCGCGCAGACGGTTCGATCGAGATGCAACTACCCATCCAGGAACCCTCCGCGGTAGAAGCACCAGGCCGTTCCATCGTGGAGGTAGAAGTGCCCGTCGGCGCAGAAATCCTTGCCGGGAAAGAACTCGCGGTAGGCCTTGGGCACCAGCCTGATCAACTGCTCGTCCGAGAGCTCTTCGAACTGCTCTGGCGTGACCGGGCGTCCGACGCGGAGTTGGATGGGTTCCATGGCGCGCAGTATGCAATCAGCGTCGAACTCTTGACGCCACCAGCCGCGCATGCGCCTCGGAAAGCGCCAGCCATTTCGTCTCGAACCGCTGGAGATACCGCTGCACCAGATCGTTCAGCAGGTACCGCTCTCTCGGGCCATGGGGGCTCCAGGCCTCTTCACGGATCCTCGCGACGATGGACCTGACGGTGCTGATGGCACAGCCGCCCGCCACGGCCGCCTCCTTGAGGTTGGCGGCGCGCTCCAGTGGATCGACGACGAAGTACGCTCTCGCGGCACCGAAGAACGGCACGAACTTGTCGTCATCGATCGCGTCCGACAGCACCGCGATATCGCGAACCAGCTCGTGGCGCACGCCCGCCTGCGCCAAGCGCTCTTCCTGCAGCTGGGCCGCGATGCGCCATAGGTCTTCCTGGTTCTCGAGCCTGAGCAGGCAGGCTTGCAGCATCCGCACGTGATCCGCATGGACGAGCCGCGCTGTCTCGAACAAGGGCGCAATGACCGTCTCGTACCGGGCGTGGTTCCGGCTCTCCCGGTACTGGGCCAGTTCCGCCACCTTCTCCGCCAGCTTGATCAGCGCATCGAGCATGTTGCACCCCGCATCGGGAAGCTTACTGCTTGCACCGCAGGCTTGGCTCGGTGCAGGCCGTGGCACCATGCGGACGGACCGCCCCTGGCTGAACACGCGAAGTCAATCTACGTCCGGGTCAACGGCATCGAAGCCGCCTCCTGCTCAAGGTCACGATTTCGGGAAGATTTCCAACATCACGCGCTCCGAAGTTGATCTCAGAGAGATCAAGCAAGACGCCAGTGGCGAATGGCAAGAGGTCCGGACACTGCTGATGCACTTGGCGCCATCCACCCGGTTGCCCGACGCAGACTGCATGTGTCAGGGTAGATTGCGACTTGAACGAGGAGGGATCAAATGTTCGATCGCATGATCGCCACGATGCTGGGCGCCGCATCGGGGGCGCTGCTTTACTTCGGATTCCATTTTCTTTCATCGCGCCATGGCATCGGCAGCGGTCACTGGTCCTGGCCCGGGCCGGTCAGGTGGTTCGTCCTTGCAGGGGCAGTGATCGGGTTCGTCGGAGGGCGAGACGTGGCCGAGCGCCTGTGGTCGAATGCCAGGGATGAATTGCGTGAAGACGCCAGATGGGGCATCGGCACAGGCGCGGTCATTCTTGTCTTCGTGCTGATCGTGGCGGCGGGGCTCTTTTTCGCCACTCGATGAACCGCGACGTCGGCGTGCTTCACGTGGGCTCCGGCGAGACGCCTACACCGCAGCCTCGGCAGCTGGCTTGAGAGCACCGTGGACGGCTTTGCCGCTCGCGAAGGACGCGGTCATCCCAAGCAGGCCGCCGAAGACCGACCTTTGACGGGATGTGGAAACATGCATGTGGGGTCTTGGGTTGGTAGATGGGAGGACGCGGAATGAGAGCAGGCTGGAACCCCGGGCGCCGGAACAGAAACGCCGGAACCAAGGCCCATGGTCACGGATTGAACAACAAGATGACCATTCCGGAGTCTTGGCACGAAGCCAAGTGCTTCTATGAATACCTGGCTTCCTATGACGTGGTCAAACGGCGCATTGCAGGCTGCGATCTTGTCTTCCTGGTGGAGCCCACCCGAGCAGGCTGGTTCCATCCATGCACCGTCGAGGATGTCTGTTTCGCGCTGTCTGCGCTGCCACCGGAGCACGTCGCGACCTTCGACCTCGTGGTGATGCGACAGCCGACTCGCAAACAGCGCCTGCTCAGCCCGGTGTGGGGGCGGGCGATTTTCGCCTTCGATGTTGCTGAATACAGTGGCGCAGCCATCGTTCTGGAAGCCCAGAACAACGAGCCGGTGGCTTGGCCGCTTTCATTGTCTCCAGCCGAAGCACGCGAACTCGACCGCCTTCGTGCCGACGGCCATGAGGTCCGAAAGTCAAAGCGAAAACTCGAGATCGTCACGACCCCGCAATCCTTGCGGAACACGATGCTCTATCGGACGCTGCTTCATGAGGTCGGCCACCACGTCGACCATTCCCAGTGCCCGAGAGACCAGTGGCACGGGAGAACGTCGCTGTCCAAGGAAGACTATGCCCATCGGTATGCCACCGAGGCCTTGACGAAGCTTCGAGAACGGGGCGTGGTGCCATTCGCCCAGTTGCTCGACGCAGACAGCCTGCGCCAGGGTGGATTGCAACCCGAGTGACAGTCGCATTCGTGAACGTGGAGCCGGCGGGGCATTGAAGCTTGCGGTGATCGGACGCGGCGTGATCGGGTCGGCGGCTGCTCGCCACCTGGCCAGGATGGGCCACGATGTCGCGCTGATCGGCCCCGACGAGCCGGCCGACCTTGCGCACCATGCCGGGGTCTTCGGGAGCCACTGCGACGAGGGCCGCATCACGCGCACTTTCGATCCGGGCCCGTTCTGGCGAGAGGCGAACCGTGCCGCGATTTCGCCCTACCGCGAGATCTCGGCGGAAATCGAACTGGCCCGGCTGGGTGGCATGGCCTTGCTCGGCGAGTTCAGCGCCGAGCTCGCGCCCGGTTGACGACGGGATCCCGCGATGGCTGGCTTCATCCGCCCGCCGCAGACGCGGCGGTGAACACCGCCAGTTGCGCCTCGAAGGCCCGTTTGTAGGCGGGCCGCGCTTCGCCGCGGGCGACATAGGCGCACAGGTTCGCATAGCCGTTCAGCAGGCCCGAGGGCTTCAACCTCAGCAGCACCGCGATCATCATCAGGTCTCCCGCGCTGAACTCGCCATCGAGCCAGTCGGCCTCGCCCAGGCGACGGGCGAGGTCGACCAGCCGCTGATGCAGGCGCTCTTCGATGAAGGGCATGCGCTGCTCGTACCAGCTCTTGTCGCGCTCCATCACCCGCGCGGTCTGGAGATCGAGGATCGGCGGCTCCACCGTGTTCATCGCGGCAAACATCCAGGCGATCGCGCGCGCCCGGGCGTTCGCGTCCGCAGGCAGCAGGCCCGCATGACGCTCTGCGAGATGGAACACGATGGCCCCCGACTCGAACAGCACGAGGTCGCCTTCTTCATAGGTCGGGATCTGCCCGAATGGATGAAGCGCGCGATGCGCGGGGGCCTTCATGGCCTCGAACGACACCAGGCGAACCTCGTAGGCCTGGCCCACTTCTTCAAGCGCCCAGCGCACGCGCATGTCGCGCGCCAGCCCCTTGCCGCGGTCCGGAGACCGTTCGAAGGCGGTGATGGTGGGGATCGTCGAGGGAAGCGTCATGGCGGTGTCTCCTTGGGTGAATGCTTGCAGCTCACCTGGACGACGTTCGAGACGAGCCTGGATCGACATACCTCGTGATCCACTCCATGCCGGGCTTTCACCGATCCGTGCCGCCGCCCGCCATCTCGAACGCCGGCACCTGCCGGCCGTCGACGTCGGTGAAGCCGTACTCGCGCGCCAGGTCGCCCACACGCAGCACCTGGCCGCTCAAGCGCAATACCTGCGGGTCGGCCGCCAGCGCCGCCACCGCGCGGCCCAGGTAGCGCGGCGATTCGGTGCGCGCAAGGGCGGGCCGCTCGTGCCAGTGCACCTCGTCGGTCTGGTGGCCGGCCAGCACGAACTCGGTGCGCATCCAGCCCGGCGACAGCGCGACCGACGCGACACCATGCGGGCGCAACTCCTCGGCGATGCCGAAGGCCAGGCGCGTCATGCCCGCCTTCGCCAGGTCGTAGAACAGGTTGCCGCGCAGGTAGTGGCCGCGGTCCCAGAAGGTCGTCGTGACGATCAGCCCGTGCCCCTGGCCCACGAAGATCGGTGCGGCGGCGCGGCTGGACAGCAGGTGGTTGCGCAGGCCGCGATCGAACATCGTGTCCCAGTGCCGCAGCGGGTGCTGCCAGAACGGCGCGTCGAACACGCCATCGAAGCTTTCATGGCCGCCCCAGGCGTTGTTGACGAGCAGGTCGAGCCGGCCCTGCTCTCGCATCACCCGCTCGAACAACGCGGTCACCTCGTCCTCCCGGGTGTGGTCGCAGCGCACCGCGATGCCGCGGCCACCGAGCCGCGTCACCTCGTCGGCGGTGTCGTCGATGTGGCCCGGCAGCGCCGGCAGCTTGGACAACCCGAGCAACTGGCCGTAGGTGTCGGCCGGCTGGTTGCGGGTGCTGCGGCCGGTGATGTAGACGGTGGCGCCTGCTGCACCGAGCTCGACGGCGCAGCCGCGCCCGGCGCCCCGGCTTGCGCCGGTGACGACGGCGACGCGGCCCTGCAGCGGGCGGTTCGTGTTCTGTTGCGGCATGGGACAGCTCCTGTGTGCGGTGTCAGGCCATCGTCGCCGCTGCCGGCCCCTGCGTCTTGGAAGAATGCGAAATCGCGCCCGCCGCCGCCAGCCGGCGGAACGCGCCCGGCGTGCAGCCGAGCAGCGCGCGGAACTCGTTGACGAGGTGGGCCTGGTCGGAGAAGCCGGCCTCCAGCGCCAGCTCGGCCCAGGCCGGCGTGGGTTGCCGCCTCAGCGCGCGCAGGCAGCCCTGCAGCCGCAGCAGCCGGCCGCAGGTGCGCGGCGTCAGCCCGAAGCAGGCGTCGAACAGCTGCTGCAGGCGACGCTCGCCCAGGCCCACCGCGGCCGCGAGTTCGCGCACCCGCAGGCGGCCGGCGCTGTCGCCCAGCAGGCGCAAGGCATGGAGCGCGGCGCGCGTGTCCGATGGCCGAGCCCGCTGCAGGCGCCGCAGCAGCGCCTGCTGGACGGCCTGCACGCGCGCGGCGTCGTCGACGGCATCGGTGGCGCGCGCCAGGTCTTGCGCATCGCGGCGCGTCCACAGCTGGTCGGCCGGCACCGCCAGGCCCGCGATCTCGCCGGCAGGCAGGCCGAGCAGCATGGCCGCAGCCCCGGACCGCAGCGTGACCGCCAGGCCCTCCATCCGACCCGACAGGGGCACCAGCGCCGGTGTCGCCGACGGGCCGATGACCGTCAACACCCAGGCGCCGCCGCTGCTGCGGCTGAACGCAAGGCGCACCGCGCCGTCGGGGACCACGCGCTCGAGCACCTGCTCGCCGCGAGCGAACGACTCGCGATAGCCCAGGATGTGGGCGACGTGCTGCTGCAGCGCCGGCTGCACGCACACGGACCGCAGGCTGCCGGCCGGCGCGCCCGATTCGGGGCCTTGCAGCGTGTCTTCATCGAGGCGCAGAAAGAGGCGTTCGCTCATGTCGTCACCGGCGGCCGCTCATTATCGGCCGGTGGGATCGCATGCCGCGTTACAGTGCCAGCACCTGAGGCGAGCAAACCCTCCGTTGGGCCGATTGCGCCAAGGCCGCTTCGCCTGCTGCGGCCTGCCGCCCATGTCGCATTCTTCCAGCCGACGCCATGTGGACCGACTTCCTCACTCAACCTCAATCCGTCACGCATGTCTTTGCCGGCCCCCCGCCTTCGCTTTCGGGGCTGGTACTGCGCGAAGTCCGCTTCCGACCGTCGGAGCCCGGCGAGGAAGTCACGGTCCTGCTGGAGTGGAGCTCATTGCCGCCAGGGGTTCCGGACAAGTGGCACATGAAGGGCTACAAGGCATTGCAACTCGTTCTGTCCTTCTCGGCTGCATCGTCGGTCGTCAAGCACGGCAGCTTCATTCAACGCCCTGTGGATGTGGTGGTTTCAAAGAATTGCGCAGAGCTGCTCCAGCCCTCTACGCAAGCGTCACTGAAGATCGAATCAGAGCAGGTTTTCGCCAAGCTTCATCCATACGATGGCGACAGCCAGCACCATGGAATTCGCCTTGGCTAGCCCGGCGCGGGGAAATTTGCCGCAGAAGTTGTTCTCACAAATGCATACACAAGCAGGCGCAAAGGAAGCAGTCCGTCGCTGATCGGGAAAGACTTCCCGCTTCCTGAAACCTAGCATCCGCCTCCATGAAATCACTGGAGAGCTGGATGCCTGCGGTTCGTGCACACACGATCTCCCTGCGTCATCGCCGCGTCCGTGCGGCCCGGAGCCGCCTGGTCAGCGCCATCGCGGTGGCCTGGCTGGCCACCCTGGCTCCGCTCTCGCCCGCGCATGCGGCGAAGGTCGTCAACGGCACCGTCACGAAGATCGTGGGCGTGAACGGCGGGCTGTGCCTCGGCGTGGGCGGCGCAACCGATGCAGCCGGCGCCCCGCTGCAAAGCCAGGGCTGCAGCGGATCGAACTATCAGCAATGGAAACTCGTGGTCGATTCCGCCGGCTACGCCGAGGTGGTCAACGTGGGCAGCGGCAAGTGCATCGACGTGACCGGCGGGTCGACCGCCAGCGGCACCAACCTGCAGCAGTGGAACTGCAGCGGCGCCGACTACCAGAAGTGGAACTTCTCCAACCAGGGCAACGGGCAGTTCGCCATCCTCTCCAAATACAACGCACTGGCCCTCCAGGTGTTCGAAGCCAGCACGGCCAACGGCGCCCGCATCGTGCAATCCTCATGGGCGAATGGCAGCCACCAGAAATGGACCCTGCCTTCGGCCGATTCCACCGGCGTGGCCAGCGGCTCCGTCATCACCCTCACCGGGGTGCGGGCCGACAAGTGCATCGGCGTCAAGGGGGCCAGCACGGCCTCCGGCGCGGGGCTGCAAAGCCAGGACTGCAGCGGGGCAGCCTCCCAGCAGTGGCGGGCGCTGAAAGATGCCGCCGGCCTGTACGAGCTGGTGAACGTGGGCAGCGGCCTGTGCATGGATGTGCCCGGCGCATCGACGGCCCAGGGCACCGGCATCCAGCAATGGGGATGTGGCGGCGGCCTGTGGCAGAAATGGTCGTTCCGCGACGACGGCGCGGGCCACTACGCCATCACCTCCAAGTCCAGCGGCCTCGCGCTCGACGTGAACGAGGCGAGCACGGCCAACGGTGCCGCCATCATCCAGTGGCCCTACGTGGGTGCCGGCAACCAGCAGTGGATCGCCTCCGCCGCCACGGGCTCCGGCAATCCGGGTGGGTCCGGCGCGTCGGACGGGCCGGTGGGCTTCGGCGCCGGCGTGACCGGCGGCAAGGGCGGCACGGTGGTCACGGTGACCACCCCGGCGCAGCTGCAGGCCGCGTTGTGCGCCACTTCGTCCAACGGGGCGTGCACCGACACGACGCCGCGCATCGTTCGCGTCTCGGGCGTGATCGACTTCCGCGGGACCGAAGGCACGAAGACCAGCCTGGGCTGCACCTACTCCCACAACAGCTGCAGCTACAAGGAAAAATCCGAGCGCATCCTGAACTATTCGAGCTACTGCTCGGGCCGGAAGACCTATGACATCACCTACGACGCGGCTGGCGGCGTGCCGCTGCTGGTCGGCTCCAACAAGACGCTGATCGGTGTGGGTGCCGCCTCGGGCATCAGGGGCAAGGGCCTCACCGTGCGCGGCGGTGCCTCCAACGTGATCATCCGCAACCTGTCGATCACCGACATCAACGACGGCATCATCTGGGCCGGCGACGCCATCACGCTGGACAACGCCAGCAAGGTGTGGATCGACCACAACCACATCGCCCGCATCGGCCGCCAGATGATCGTGACCGGCTGGGGCACCGCGCAGAACGTCACCATCTCGAACAACGATTTCGACGGCACGACCGACTACGGCCACTATTGCGACACGCGCCACTACTGGGTGATGCTGCTGGTGGCAGAGAACCAGACCATCACGCTGGCAGGCAACCGCATCTACAACACCTCGGGGCGCTCGCCCGAGGTGGGCAAGTCCTCCAGCGCCGTCAGCGGCGGCATTGTCCACATCGTGAACAACTACTACGACAGCAACTACTACATGGGCATCGGTGCGAGCGACGACGCGGTGACCCTCGTCGAAGGAAACTACTACGCCAAGGCCGGCTACTTCTTCCCCATCATGGAGAAGAGCTCCAACAAGGTGTTCGCACCGCTGGAATCCAACCTGGCCGCGGCGAACAACAGCTGCATGGCGGTGCTGGGCCGCGACTGCGTGGCCAACTACGACACCAATTCGCCCAAGGACTTCATCCTCAATCCGTCGGCGATGTCGACACTCCAGTCGTCCTCGGCGGCAGTGAATGCCGTCAAGTCGGTCCGACCCGCACCTTACTCGACGGTGCCTGCACACGAGGTGGGGCCGCAGGCTGGCATCACCCAGTGACGCAATGGCGGCCTACTCGCTGTTCCTGCGTCGACAGTCAGTTCGTCGAGAAGCCGGCCGCTTTTGTTCAATGGGCCTCTCTGGTCTATCACCGCACTAAGCAGCTGCTGGTGCGGCAAGATCGCGAAACAAGAGTTGGCCGCGGGTCGCGTCCTACCACGCCAGGAGTGCCAGCATGTCGAACGAGTATCGCGAAGCCCGATTGCACGATCTACCAGCGATCTGCGAGCTGGGCCAAGTCGTCAATCTTCTCCACCACGAGGCTTGGCCTGCCATCTTTGCACCGCCGTCTGATGCGCTGCGCGACGAGGCGCATTGGCGCCGGGGCATCGGTCACGCCGATGCGGTGACATTCGTTGCCGAACAAGCCGGCAACCTGGTCGCGTTCATCACCGTGATGCTCGTCGACGAAAGCAACTCGTTGCTGCAGCCCGGGCGCTACGCGCGCATCGGTTCCATTTGCGTGGATGAAGCCTTTCGAGGCAGGGGCGTCGGCAAGCGACTCATGGTCCTTGCGGAGGAGTGGAGCGCATCTCGCGGCGCCAGCGACATGAGGCTCAACGTCTGGTCATTCAATCAGCGCGCCCTGTCGTTCTATGACGAACTCGGCTATCAGGTACGCGCGCATTCCTTGGGCAAGGCTTTGCCCAACCGTGGGACCTGACCCGCTTGCCTTCGTGAAGCCGGAAGCACACGACGCGATGCACAATCCGGTGATGAAGTGCGGGATTTGCGGTCGACCACTTGCCCAGCAAGATGACCCTCTGTCGATGGATTGCGGCGGGGATTGCTGGGGATGCGTGGGCGAGATCGAGGCGGAGATGGGCGAGGTGCCATCCCTGGAAGAGATCAGGGATGAGTTCGAAAACACCAAGCCATTTCTGCTTGACCAACTGCGCCGCGCGCTGAGTGAAGGCGCAGAGGAGTTGCGCTTCGTCTCCGGTCAACCGCCTTCGATCAAGGTTGCAGGCAGTCTTCGCCCTGCCGAAGGGATTGAAGTCAGAGCAGAACTCGTTCAGGCTCTGCATGAAGTCTGCCTGAGCGAGGCTTGCCCCGCCGATCCTCATCAAGCCTTCAGTACCTCCTACGTCGTGTCTTTCCAGGGACTGGGCGCCTTTCGGTGCGAGTTCAAGACCAAGGGAAATACGAGGTCGCTTTCACTCTATCCAGAATCAGAGGGATGCTCCGCCACAGAGGCGGTGGCAAAGTCCAACCCTTCTTCATCGGGCGGGGAAGCAGCCGCCGACCAAGAAGACTGACAAGCCATGCGAGCCACCACGTCACCCGTCGTCCAGGGCCACCCGCTGACGCTGCGGCCGATCGAGCATTCGGATGCAGCCGCGTGGTTCGAGTACGCAGGCGATGCTGAAGTCATGCGGCACACCAGTTCCAGCGTCCGCTCGGTCGAGGACGTGGAAGCGATCCTGCGCCGAATCAACGCGCCGGATGCGGGAACACCGATTCACTTCGCAGTCTGCACCCAGCCCGACGGCAAGCTCATCGGCACGGTGGGGTTCCACACGATCTCGGTGCTCAACCGCACTGCCGAAATCACCTATGACCTTCACCCCGCGCATTGGGGAAAGGGCATCGCGACAACGGTGTGTGCCGCCACAGCGGCTTGGGGCTTCTCGGCCCAGGGCTTCGTCCGTGTACAGGCCACCGTGCTGGAGGCCAATACGCCATCCCTCGGAGTCCTTCAACGCTGCGGCTTTCAGTTCGAGGGCACGTTGCGAAACTTCCGCATCGTGCGCGGCGAGCCGCGGGACTACCTGCTTTACGCCCTCATTCCCGGCCCTCCGCGCGCCGATGAATCAGCGCGGCGGCCCGAACCAGGCGGTCAGTGAGTCGACGAGCCCCCAGCGAGAGCCGTCTCCGACCCACGCCACATGCCCGTCGGGCCGGATCAGCACCGCGCCGGGCGCAGCGACCACCCCCAGCACCGGAAGCTCCCACGATCCCAGGTACTTCGCGTCGACCTGTCGAACCCGGTCTGCCCACGGCGCGATGTCCAGGCGCCCGGGCTCGCCGACATTCAGCAGCACCGGCCGGGCGCCATGCAGCAGGCTGAAGACCCGCAGCGGGCCGCTCGCAGTGACCAGCTCGAGATCGGGCATACGGCGTCCGAGCAGCGGGTGGCCCTCGCCGAGGTCGTAATGGATGTCCAGGCCCGACATCTCTCCGGCGATTCGCTTGCGCGGCTCTTCCATCTTCAGGAGCTCGCCGACGATGTCGCGCACGGCCCGCGAGCGTTCGTCCTCGCGGTGCAGCGCAACCTGCGCCATCGTGGTCTTGAGCACGCGCGCACCCACCGGGTGGCGCTCGGCATGGTAGGTGTCGAGCAGGCTGTCTGGTGACGTGCCCTTGACCACCTGCGCCAGCTTCCATCCAAGGTTCACCGCATCCTGCAGCCCGGTGTTGAGCCCCAGCCCGCCGATCGGCGAGTGAACGTGCGCGGCGTCGCCGGCGAGCAGGACGCGTCCGCTTCGATACCTGGCGGCCTGCCGCGTCGTGTCGGTGAACCTGGAGATCCAGGTCGGGCTGTGGACGCCATAGTCGGTGCCGCACGTGGCGATGAGCAGCTCCTTCAGGTCGCGCAACGTCGGCTCGGTGGTCGCATTCGCGTTCGGCTCGGTGACCATGACGCCGATGGGCCCGACATCCTTGTAGTGGATCTCGCCGCCCTTGATCTCGAATTCGGACCGGCCGAAGGCATACGTGCCCGCGGGCGACCGATGCACGCCGTAGGGCGGCGTCTGCGTCATCTCCACTTCGGCGAGGATGTTGCTCGTGGTCGGATCCCAGCCCGGGAAGTCGATGCCGGCCGTCTTGCGCACGAGGCTGCGCCCGCCATCGCATCCGACGAGGTACCGCGCTCTCAGGGCCTGCCCGTCGGCGAGGGCGACGTCGACCGCGGCGTCGTGCTGCACGAATCCCGTGATTTCGTGGCCGTAGAGGATGGGCACTCCGAGCTCGGCGACCCAGCCGGCAAGGATCCGCTCGATGTGCTTCTGGCGCAGCGCAAGCCCGTGGTTGTGGCGGGTCGGGAAGTCGCTGATGTCCAGGCGGGTGACGGCAAAGCCCGTGATCTGCGCGGCTTGCCCCGCCGAAAGGAATCGATCCGCGATGCCGCGCTGGTCGAGGACTTCAATGGTGCGCGACGAGATGCCCAGCGCACGCGCGCCGGAGAGTTCCTGGTTGGGCCGGCGCTCGACGATGGCGACGTCCACCCCTGCCAGCGCAAGTTCGCCTGCCAGCATCAGCCCTGTCGGGCCCCCGCCGGCGATCACCACCGCATGCTCGGTCATCGTTCGTGTTCTCCCATGCTCAGGAATTGGCGGCTGCAGTCTAAACGCCGACAATGGGCCATCAAGAAGCCCGGGGCAACCGGAACACAACATGCTCATCGATCTCATTGCCGCCACAGCCGAAGAGGCGGAAGCCATCATGTCGACACCCGGGCACGCCAACGTGTGGCCCACGCTGGAGGCCAGAACCGTCGATCAAATCAAGCTGGCCAGCCTCGCTTTCATCCTCGAGGGAAAGCCACCCGAGAACGAGGCCGTCACCGAGTACGTGAAGGGCTTCCGGAAGCTCGCGAACGGTGGCGAGGAAGGCCCGTGGATCGACCTTCTCCCTTCCGATCTGGTGGAAGGCCTGGCGCTCTTGAGCGACGACCAGATCGCGGCCGCGGCCAAGGCATGGGCCTCTACCGAGGCGGCAAAGCGTGACCGGTGGAATGCCAAGGATGTCGAGCCATTGCTGCGCGAGCTCTCGGCCTTTGCAGGGTCCGCTCGGGCTCAGCAGCGCGAGGTGCTGTTGTGGGCGTGCCTGTAGCTCACGATGCTGAGCGCTTTACGCAATGGAATAGCCAAGCGGTTCGAAGTCTTTGCCGAGCTCATTGGCCTTGCGTTCTCTCTGTCGGGGGCCACGCTTGCTGCGGTACTCGGGAAGCTTCTGGTGGCTGTGATCCTGGGCGCTGTCACGCTCGGCTTCTTCCTCCGTCTCACGGGCAGGCGCACCGGGGCCGTGGTTCGAACGCATGCGACGCCTCTTTGGGCGCGATCCGTGGCCGCACTGCTGGCGATCGTCGAGGTGGCCATGCTGGTTGAAGCCACCGATCTGCCGGTCCGCTTTCATCAACCGGGCTTCGCGTATCGTCACTGGGCGCTCGTTCTTGCCGCGCTCGTGGTCGCGTACCTCATCCAGGTTCAGCTGCTGCGCCGGATGGTCGGCAAGCGCGATGTGCAGCCAGCGCCTTAGTCCCTTCGGTTCCAGCCATTCCTCATGCCAAACACCCGGTGTCACGTGCAGTGGCTACTTCTTTCAGCGCCTCTTCTGCTCATCGCCAGCGCCTGGGGCGCTGAATCCACCGAAGTGGCGCTCAAGCCCGTCAAGCCAACGCCAGCGCCATATGCACTGATAACCCTTGTTGGCACAGGACCATCGTACGGCCCAACCTCACAAGAGACTCGAGGCCGGTTCAACAGGCTGGTCGTTGTGCGGCAGGGCCTTGTCTACGACCATCCAGTTCTGCGAATCGAGACCTTGACCTATGGAGACGAAGGCTGCTGCAGCAAGCTGGTGGCGGCCAAAGAACTGGACCTCAATGCACTTTCACAAGGCGGAATGAAGCTCCCAGATCCGACGACAGCCGCAATTGAGTCCATTCGATGGACGTCGAACGATGACGTCACCATTCGCTATGCAGCCTTCTCGTGTCGCCTGCAAGGGATTCTCAAGCCCAAAGTCAAAGTGTCGTGCAGCCCGTGAAGCCAAGCCCGTGAATCGATCGGAATGGCAACGGGCTTCTCTCTTCGCTGGCCTGCACCGCCCGGGTCACTCCGGCTCTCGCGCAACCCGGGTCGACATCGAGAGGGCAGCCGCCCGGCACGCATCGAAGAAGGTCAACTTCAATGCGCTGCGACGGCGATGCTGCGCACGGTGCTTCGAAGGGACCTGGTCGTCCGTGCGGATCAGCGGCGAGGCCGGAAGTTGCCAATAGCTCGACGCAATGCGATCCGAGCCGGCCTCGGACCAGATGCTGTCGTAATCGAGCTGGATGCTGCGCTTTCTGGCGTAGCTGGCATACACGTGGCATTGGCGTGACACCGCCAGCGGCGCAGGCAATTGCCATCCCGCGCACAGCCCCTGCAGGGCGCAGATGAGGAGCGCAGAGGGCCGCAGCTTCTGCAGCGAGGCACCCAGTTCGCGCATCTCTTGCTCGGTGCCCCGCACGCCCTGGAAGCCGGCCACGAGCATCGTGCTCGGGGTGCCTGGGTGCAGGGCCGCGGCCCGGCCATCCACCACGCTGAAGGTGGCCGACATCAACCGGCGTTGCTGGTGATAGAGATCGAGGCTCAATTCGCCTTCGCGGCTCTGCGAGGCGGATTGCCGCAGCATCAGTTCAACGCCTGGGCAGCCGGCCACATCCAACGGGATCGAGACGCTGTGGTGCTGGCAGAGCGACCGCGACACCTCGGGCCGCAGCGTGGTGTGCAGCCAGTGGAAGTGCGAGAGAACGCACCGGGCCCGGGACGCCACGGTGAAGCCGCGGCACAGGTAGGGGCGCATGGGCCGCAGGCTGATCTCGATGGAGTAGTGGGCGCCGAGATCGATGCCGAGCTGGTGCATGGAGGTGATGCATCTCTCGACACTCGGCCAGCGCAGCACCAGGCGACCATAGAACTTCACAGCGCGCGTCCATGTGGCCCATCTGCCGCCCGCCCCGTCATCGGTGCTGCGGAAGATCGAGCCCCAATCGCCGCGCGCACGCGCCGACGTTGCTTGCATCTTCAGGATCCCCTCAAACCCTTGTTGCCGCCCGGATCGTTGCCAGACGTTTGCAAAACTTTACCATGCAGAAATAAAGATGACGCCCCTCCTCAAGCCTGCGGATGYGGCCATCTCGCATGCGGATCACAGTCGTATCGCCCGAGTGAAACGACCGATCCCTACTTTGCGGAGACCGCCATGAACCACGCGACGACTGCACTCTTCAGCCTGGGGGTCATCGCCGGCATGACCCTGCCGATCCAGGGTGCCCAGGCTTTCCCGGCGCTGTATCTGGAGCGAACCCAGTTGCGCATCCCGATCGGACATTGCCCGGGTGCGGCACTGGCAGCCGTCAAGCGCGCCGGGTTGCAACAGCCCATCAAGGACACCGAGGGGGCCGGCGGCACCACGCCCACCGCCCGTGCAACGATCCGGTGCGTGCGATTGCCGCATGCGGGGCCGTGCAATACGGATGGCGCCACGGCGGTGTTCATCGCGGCGAGCGACATGAACTTCGAGGAGGCCAAGGCCCTCGTGCAGCGCATGAACAAGGCGCTGGGGAACCCGGTGCTGATCGACTGCAACTGATCGGGTTGGCCCATGGTCCAGCCAGAGCGATCTCCCCATCTTCAGTTCGCCGACTGAGGCGTTTGGGCACTTCTGCGGCCCGGTCTCGCTGGGTTGAATGCCCAATGCTTGGACTTAACCAGTGGCCGCGTGATTCTGCTGTTGAATAGATTTGCTCGATCCGACCCGAGCGATGATCTTCTGGCCGACCGCCTTCATCTTTTCCACCAATTCGCGAATGCGCACCGGAAGATCATCTGCGATTGTCGCTGGGTCTACGTTCCAGAGCTTTATGACCGCCTTCTGATGGTCGGCGAGATCACGCATCAGTACGTTGGCGTAGATAATGTTCGAGATCAGAGCGTGGTCCTCCAAGAAGTAGTACTCGGAGAACCCGTTGGCGATGGTGTGGCAGACAAACAGATCGTCGTCGCGCATCTGGATATCGATCAGCCAAGCCGCGACCTGAAGCTTGTCGTTCTCGGCAGAGAGCTTCTGCAGGTCTTGCAGGATGATGCCCTCCCACCTGAGCGTGAATTCGTCCTTCAGGAGGGAGAAGATCAACTCTCGTTTCTGCCGGTCCGCTTGCAGTTCCTTCGTCTGAATTCTCTGTTGCACTCGGGTGTTGAAATGCAGCGTGAGCAGCACGGCGAGAAGCGAAAACGCCGACCAGACCAAGCCCAGCGTCCCGCCCAGGTAGCTCCCCAGGCTGGCCCAATCCTTGGGGTCGTTGCTCAGCTTGCTGGGCAGGAACCAAGCCACATAGGCCAGCGCGACCAATGCAGCCAACGCCGCGGCCGAGATCAGCAAGAGCTTGATCGTGCGTTGCAATGGCTCGATGGCAGGGCCATGAGCCAAGTCGAGATTGGACATGAGCCCTCCCGTTGCCTGTGATTCACCGGAAGTCCAGACTCTGGATCAGTCAATCGATATCGACATCCGCTTGTTTGCGGATGTGCGGAGTCCGCAACTGCACGTCAAATTCTCACAGCTCACCAACGGAGGTAAACATGGCAGACGCGAGCATGACAGATGCAGTGGTACTGGGAGCCGACCTCAAGGGCTTGGAGCTGCTGTTCGACTACACCAAATTCCATATCGGCTTCTACCTGAGTCTCGCTTCGGCGTTTGTCACGATCGCAAGCCTCAAACGTGGCGAAGTCTTCGTCATTAACCTGAGCCGGTTCTTTGTCTGGCTCACGCTCGGCTCCTTTCTTGTCGCCGGGTTTGCTGGAGGCGTGATCGCCAGCTCGATCACGCAGTGCTACGGCTACACGCTGTCAGCCCCGCAGGCACGCTGCCCGAGCGCGGACAGCTTTCTGCTGCAGAGACTCGGACCGCTCGACATGGAGTGGTTCACCGGGCGCACATGGACCCAGATCGAGCATTGCGCATTTTGGATTGCCTTGCTCTCGGCTGTCGCGTCGTTTGCCAAGGGTGCGCCGACAGACTCGCCCTCGAGGAAGGAGCCGAGTGAGGTCAGAATCTCAGGCGCCATCGCGGTCTTGCGGACAATCCAGAATGCCGGTGATGACGCGCGCTGAGCTTGCCGTGCGACAACGCCGCACCGTCAGCGGTGATCTCGGCCAAAGGCGGACGGTTGTGGAGCAGCATCTGCCTGTCAAACGGCATGATGCCGCTAGGATGGCGGCTCACCGCTGGAGCGCGCTGCTTGACTTACATCATTGTCGACCTTGAAGCCACGTGCTGCGACCGGGGCCAGGTGCCCCGGGATGAGATGGAGATCATCGAGATCGGCGCCGTGGCGCTGTTCGAGAACGGTCCGAACGTGCGGGCGGAGTTCCAGTCTTTCGTGAAGCCGATGAGGCACCCGGCGCTCACCGATTTCTGCAAGCGGCTCACGTCGATCAGGCAGGGCGATGTGGATTCAGCAGAAGCTTTCCCGGCCGTGCTGCAGCGCTTTGCTGCATGGGTGGGCTCTTTCGACAAGCCAACCTTCTGCAGCTGGGGCGACTATGACAAGCACCAGCTGCGGCAAGACTGCGCGCTCCATGGCGCGCCGTTCCCTTTTGGGGATGAGCACATCAACATCAAGAAGCGGTTTGCGGAGAACCTGAATCTGCGCAAACCTTGCGGGCTGGGGGATGCGTTGCGGCGCGTCGGGCTGGAGTGTGTGGGGAGCCCGCATCGGGGGATTGATGATGCGAGGAACATGGCGAACTTGTCGGGGTATTTGTTCTTTTGAGGGCGTGCGCTGCACGGCGACTGCCCACGTTGGTCCAATCGATTTGATGGCGATGACGCCTTTGCAGCGGTTGCGGTCGGTCGATCCGGCGAGTCCGATTCACGCTGTCCACCACTAAGCCGACCTTGAACTCGACGCTGGCGCGGCCACGAACGTCAGCGAGCGGGCGGATGACCGCCGCCAGTGTTGCAGCCATGTCGCGCCGCACCACGAACGACCGGTCTCCACCAGAGTGACGGGCTCGAATCGACCCTGAGCCGCCCGTCGAGGTGTCGAGATGCTCGGCCGCGAAGCAGACATTCGCGCAGGCCAGCCGTGGATGCGCGCGACCGACCCACTACTGAGACTGTCAGTCTCGGCTTGCCTGCCCGGAGGCCAACGCTCAAGTTCTGCGCGGCATTCAGTCGCAGTTCTTCGGCTTTGGGGACTGAGAGCAGTATTTATTTCTCTTCTCTTGGTACTCCCGAAAACCATCTATCACGAACTGTTTAAATGTGGCGGCAGATCCTGAGGCCAAGTACGCCTCGAGTCTTTTGCAAGCTGCTGGAGAACCCTGCATCACCTGAGCGTTCTGCTCGCCCTCCCTCAACTGAATGTCAATTGCCGCGGGCGGGTATGGGTCACCCTGCTTGCTGTCGCTCCCCGCTTTGTATACCTCAAGGAGGCCAGCCTTAGTGCCGGAGTAGAAGGCTTCCATATAGCTATCAAACAGAGTCTCGACAAACTTCGAGTCTGGTTGCTCTTGCCTAGAGCAGACCTCAACGGCCTTCTTGAAGGTACGGACCGGCGCCTCAGCCAGCAATCTGGCGCCCCGTTCAGCCGCCTCTTCCACCCCCGCCAACACTGACGTTGCGGTCACGCCAGCGAACAGCGCGAGTAGAAGCGGAGTGATCCGGATAGAGGTCATTTGGTCTTTCATGAGGATCTCGCGTCCTTATGACGGAGGGTGAAAAAGCGTTGAGTCTGGGCGGGGATACCCAAGAGCGGTCACCGGAGAACACCTGCTTCTGGCCGGACTCTGTCTCACGTCGCCAGGTTCCAGCGCGTTCACGGAACGCGCAAGCACGCTGTAGGTCACAGGCCTCGCATGGTCCCATTGCATTTTCCGCACGGACACGAATGCCGCCACGAGGTCGGGCGGCTCTCGCCAGGTAGGGTCAGCGGCTCTACCACGATAGGGTCGTGGCAGAAGAAGCAAAGCTGGTCCACTGGATCCCCGTATTGAGACTGGCCGAGCGCAACCAGAACCTCCTTGGCTCCATTCGGTAGCGAGTCAACATCCAGGCCAACAAGGTATTTGTCATAGGCCGTCATGCAGTCCTCATACGGATGCCGGTTATGACCGAGCTATCGCCGCAATTCTTCATGCGAAATCGGAAGGAGCGCAGTCTAAGCGCCATTGTGGCGCAGTGCCGGCGCATATCGCCCGCTGTCCTTGGTCATCAAAGGCGAACTGTGGCGACGGACCGCTCTTGGCCGAGGTTGTGTGAAAACCCCGATCCGCGATTGGCCGCAGCTGCGTAGAGTTTGAAGGCATATCGAGAAGGAGTCGATATGGGCAGGTTCGTTGAGGGGCAGGATCGGCATCAGGTCACGTTGCTACCGGAGTCGCTGGACGAGTTCATTGCCGAGGACAACGCGGTTCGCGTGGTTGACGCGTTCGTCGAGGAACTGGATCTGGCATCGATGGGCTTCGAGGGCATGACGCCGGCGGCAACAGGGCGCCCCTCGTATGACCCGGCGGTGCTGCTGAGGATCTACATCTACGGCTACCTCAACCGCGTGCAGTCGAGCCGGCGACTGGAGCGGGAGTGCCAACGCAACGTCGAGGTGATGTGGCTGACCGGCCGTTTGGCGCCGGACTTCAAGACCATCGCCGATTTCAGGCGCGACAACGGCGCGGGCATCCGCGCCGTGTGCCGTCGTTTCGTCGAGCTGTGCCGTGACCTGAAGCTGTTCTCGCAGGCCGCCGTGGCGATCGACGGCAGCAAGTTCAAGGCGGTCAACAGCCGYGAYCGCAACTTCACGCCGGCCAAGATCGAGGCGCGCAAGAAGCAGATCGARGAGAGCATCCAGCGCTACCTGGACGCGCTGGACTCGGCGGACCGGACGCAGCCCGGCGAGTTCGTAGCCAAGACCGACAGGCTCAAGGACAAGATCAAGACGCTGCGCGAGCAGATGCGGCGCATGGATCGACTGCAGGAGCGCCTGGCGCGCCAGCCCGAGGCACAGCTGTCGCTGACCGACCCGGACTCGCGCTCGATGATGTCGCAGGCCAAGGGCACCGGCGTGGTGGGCTACAACGTGCAAGTTGCCGTGGATACCAAGCACCACCTGATCGTGGCGCACGAGGTCACCAACATCGGCAATGATCGAGCACAGCTCACGAAGATGGCAACGACGGCGCGCGAGGCGATGGACAAGCCGAAGCTGCGCGCCTACGCCGACCGCGGCTACTTCAATGCTCCGCAGATCAAGGGCTGCGACGACGCGGGCATCGTGCCGTTCGTGCCGAAGCCGCTGACCTCGAACGCGAAGGCCGAGGGCCGGTTCGACAAGCGCGACTTCATCTACATCGCCAAGGACGACGAGTACCAATGCCCTGCGGGTCAACGCGCGATCTACCGCTTTACGCGAGAAGAGAACGGCCAGCAGATCCGGCGCTACTGGAGCAGCGCATGCCCGCAGTGCCCGATGAAGGCGCAGTGCACCCCCGGCGACTACAGGCGGATCTCGCGGTGGGAGCACGAGGCGGTGCTCGATGCCATGCAGCGGCGCCTCGACCAGCAACCCGAGGCCATGACGCTGCGCCGGTGCACGGTCGAACACGTCTTCGGAACGCTCAAGCACTGGATGGGTTCGACGCACTTCCTGACGCGCAGGCTGCGCAACGTCGGCACCGAGATGAGTCTGCAGGTGCTCGCCTACAACCTCAAGCGCGTGCTGCGCATCCTGGGCATGGCCAGAACGATGAAGGCGGTCAGTTCGATGGGGGCGTGAGCCCCTTGTTGCCTTCAACAGGCTCGCTTGGGCCGCTCCACGGCCTGCGTGAAGGCCTTCCGGCGGCACCACAACACTGTGGATCGCCATGCCGCCTTCCAACGCGTCGCATCGCTGATGGAGCTGTGCCTATGGCGCAGTTCTCACACAGCCTCGGCCAGAAGCGGCCGGTCGCCGATGTCGGTTTTCCGGTAGGCTGCTGTTCATGACGTCAAGCCCGCGCAAGCTCTTTCGAGAAGTGCTCGACGGGACGAGCGATCCCCTCGCCGCCATCAAGGCAGTGCGGGAGGTCTTCGGCCTTTCCGTGAGATGAGGGGTGTGTGGCCTTGATCGGTGCCCTGGGCCGCGCGATCGGAGCGCTCGTGATCCTGTTCCTCCTGCTGGGGATCACGTCCAAACTGGGCAGCAACGTCTGGGTCGCGTTCTTTTCCATTGGCCTCGTCATGTTCTGGCGCGGCGCCACGTGGTGGCTGCTCCCATGGCGTGCGCGCAGATGGCAGAAGGTCGATGTGATTGTTCGAGGATCCGCACTGCGCAAGCGCGGCGAAATCGTCGATGCGACGCTCCGCACCGATGTGGCGCCTGAATTGATCCTCTGGCGTGAAGACGAACGCAGGGAGGTGCGGGGCTTCGGCCTGCTTCGAGGCGACCACCGCACCGGCGCACCGGAAGATGAAGTCGAGCGCATGCTGGTGGAGAGCTTTCCGCGCGGGATGCAAAGATCCGCTCTGGTACACCCCGGCGACCCCGAATGGATCGTCCTGGTTCCGAAACTGTCCCGGCGCTTGCTCCGGCGCAGCATCCTGTTGGCTGTGGGTGGGCTGCTTTCCGCCAGCTGGGGCGTGTGGATGCTGATCAACGACCTTCGTTGACGCATGGCTCAACTCGTACTCCGGAGGTCAAACCGATCGACCAAGGAGTCCTGCGCCGGGATATCAACGGTCGTCAGTGAAATTGGTCGTCGAATTTGCACGAAAAGTCCGTGCCGGCGGGCGTCAACGTGCCCGGCCGAGGAGCGCTGCCCGAGCGGCAGGGGACGGAAAAACGCAGGAGACGTCGTGGGCGCAGCCAGGCACAACGACGATGCGACGCTGGAGGGTTGGCGCGAGACGCTGGCGGTCATACTCGGCATAGGCTTGGCCGCGCTGCAGACGGTACGGGCCTTGCGCCATGGCGGCGCAGCTCTTGTCGAGGGCACCGTAGGCGGTATGCGAGTCGGCACCGGCGTCGAGCTCTCCTTCGAGGTAGCTGATGTCGGCGGATGCATAGCGCGTACGGGCTTCGGCGGCGCTTCGGCCCAGGGTCACGGGCATTTCCTCGACACCGTACCTCCAGCGCCGCAGCGTCGGGCAGTCCTCGGCCGGTGCCTGCGGTGCCGGCCATGCCTCGGCAGAGTCGAAATACAGCCAGCTGCCGGGATCGGCAACGACGAAGCGCAGCGCCACCCTGGTCGGAAGAGCCGCCGCTTCGAAGCCGATGTAGTGCTGCACCATCTGGCCCCCGGCGGAGAAGCCTGCGACTGTGACGATCCGCAGGCTCGGCCATTGACGGACCAGCTCGGCGAGCAGCGCATCCAACGCAGCGAAAGAGGACGGATGCGCCCCATTGGTTGCCCGCTCGCCTTCCATCCAGGAGCTGCAGGTCCAGGTCAAGTCCTCGGCTTCGGCCATGGGCACGCCGGGATTGCGGCACTTGGCGGCGCGGGCTTCATCGACCTGGAACAACGGGGCGATGACCAGCGTCGAGGGCAAGCGCTCGGCCAGCTTGACAGCCAGCAGGGTTGCATCGAAGGTCTTGTTGGCGTCGCGCGGGTGCCCATGCATCGCGACGATCGCCGAGGTGGGTGTGCCTTTACTTGGTTGAAGCGATGCGTAGTAGTGGAACGTACCGCCGAGAGACGCGGGGGTGATGGAGAAAAAGCAGCTCGGCGAAGCCCCGGCCTCGCAGCGGGTCGCGTCACTGGCTGCTGCGCAAAGCGGGTGCAAGCTTGCCGCCGCCATGCCCAGCAACAGGCCGCGGATCCAGTGACGCACGAACGCGGACGGTGCATTCATCCGGCGATCTTGCAGCCGCTCGGTGAACCTTGTGTTTCCGCGGTTGCCGCTGGCGCTCAAGTGTTGCGGCCCAACACGGCCTGCCAATCCTGCCAAAGCGATCAAGGACCTGGCGTTGCTTGCCAGGCACCTCGTACTTCCGGCGCAGCCGCAGCGCAGCCAAGGAACGAGCCGCGATCGCAGAGCGGCGCCTTGCAACGCCTCAGCGAGGAAACGCGGCCGGGTTCTTCAAGTAGGCCTGGAACAGCCGCGCGAACTGTCCGCCATCGGTCGTGATGTTCGCCGAGGTGCTGCCGCCTCCGCTGAACACGATCGCAAACACACCGCCGGCGGTGAACTGCGTCGGGTGGGTGAGCATGTAGTGGACATGGTTGTCCCGGTAGTGGCCGGGCGTGCCGCCGGGCGTTGCAGAGGGCACGCCCATCGGCGTCTGCCAGAACAGGATGGGCAGATTGCCGAGCAGGCCTCGTACAGTGCCCCAGTCGGCAAGGCTTTGGTTGTAGTTGGGTGTCGCTGCGTTGTCTTCGTCCCAGTAGAACGGCCCGTTGCCGCGGCCCGCGCACTCGGCCACCGGCGATGCGACTTCGAAGCAACCGGCATCGCGATCGCTCGTCTGCCCCACGATGAAGTCGGCCTTGTCTGCGCCAAGTTTCGCCATGAAGGTGCCAACGGTGGTGGCATCGCTTCCGAAGAAGGATGGCGGAAACCCGATCTTCGCCCTGGGCGCGTAGGTCCGCCCGAGCTTCAACAGGCATCCCGCGATCCCCGCAGCGGTATCCGGCTGGTTCGCGCATTCCGTCACCATGCTCACGCGTGCCGGCATCCTTGCCGGGTCGCCGCCGGGTGCGGTTGCCAGGACATAGCCCCAGAAATCCGGTTCGAGGTTGACCAGCGTGGGCTGGTCCGTCGCGCCGATCTTCTGGTACATCAACCTGGCTTGTGCCCAGTAGTTGCCCATGAACGTCGCGTCGTTGATGCCGCTGATGTTCCCGTCTCCGTTGGAGGCCATCTGGTAGAGCGTGAACATCGGCACGGCGCCGGTGGCCCTGACGTTCGCCGAGACATAGGTGACGTAGGCCCCGTCCGGGTCGTTCCAATGCTGCCATGAACCGGCTCCCACCCCGACAAGATACGTGTCGATGATGTCCGGCTGAATCTGCTGGCTCTTCATGTCCGCGACCGCGTTGCCGGCGCCCAGGCCGACGAGGAGGCGATTGGGCACACCCAGGTCTGCGGTGATTGACGACGCAGGTGCGGGCGCGGGCGCAGGCGCAGGCGCTGACCCAACCGGCGCTGCAGCGGTGCCCGAGCCATTGCCGCCCCCGCAGGCGGACAACACCAGGGCGCACAGCAGTGCGCTCGTCGCAGTGATGCGCTTGGGGTGTTGGCTTGGCATGCTCATCGTGAAGATCCTGTTGCGTCAACGCAAGTGCGGCCCGCCCATGCCATTCGACTGAGCTTCGGCCTGTGCCATCGAGTACCCGCGGAAGTCCTGCAGCGACCGTTGAACGCCGCGTGCACGCGTCCTGGCCGAGCAGGCGCAGCGGGTCGCGGTCAAGCAGCTTTCCTTGTCGCATCGAGCGAAGCACGGATCGCCTCCGGTGGAAGCAGGGCCTCGTATTGCCGTTCGAGCTCCATGAACACCGAGTGCGAAGCGTCTCCGACCATCAGCCGGGATTCCGTCGCGAAGTCGGACAGCCGATCGCCGTTCTCGCCGTAGAGCGGATCTTCCGGTTGGGCCAGCACGGCGACGGCCATCTTCGAACGCAGCTCTGCGAGCTGACGGTTCGACCCGTTGGAGACGATCGAATCCAGCTGCCTCAGCGCAACCGCCAGGACATCGACAGGCATCGCGGCCATTGCAGCCAGGCCTTGGGTGGCCAGTGCACGCTCGACGTACCGCAGGTGGCGCAGCACCTTGCGGGCCTGGGGATGCGGATCGAGCAGCTCCTTGAGCGCGGCCCGCAACGGCGCCGCTTCGGCGATCGCCTTTTCGGTCCGCGCCTGCGGTTCGGCGTCGGGCGAGGTCGCCGCGATGCGGATGTGAAAGTCCCGTCCGTCGCGTTCCAGTTTCAAGTCGCCGAAGAGGATGCGCGCCATGAAGAGAAACGGCCTCAGCAACCCCGCCCGCGCCACCCTGGGGAATTCAAGTGGAACCATCGATCGCGCCCCCATCGTGTCATCACGCCGACAGTGTGGGCAGCCTTCGAATCCAATGCATGATCGAACCATGATCAAAGGTTCGCCGGCATGAACCCCGTGAGCAATTCACGGGGTTGCGCGGGGCCCCTCAGCAGGGCGAGTTGGTCTGCGTGAGCACGCCGAGCCGGTACGGCAACCTGCCGTAGTCGCCGCTCGCCCCAGGCGCCAGCCCCTGGTAGAGAAAGCGCATGTTGCAGGCACTGATCTCGACATTCTGGTCATACCCGGTGCGCAGCATCTCTCCGTGGCTGATGCCCTGGCTCCACTTGCCGGTCGGGAAGCTCACGTTGGCGTCACCGGCGAACGGGCTGGACTCGGTCGCGGCCAGCGGGGTCCAGGTGCCGCCCAGGCTGCTCGCGGTCCAGGAGCGGAAGTACCGGCCGCTGCTTCCGATGGCCTCGACGATGAGCAGGTACTGCCCGGTCTCGCGGACCTTGTACACCTGGGGTGCTTCGAAGACCTTGTTGCGATCGGCATCCTGCAGCGCAATCACCGTGTTGCCGAAGCCGGTGGGGAAGTTCGCGAGCGTGGTCTGGGACCGGTAGATCTGCCCGTTGTCGCCGGCGGAGAACAGGTGGCAGTTGGCCGTGTCGCAGGCCACGGCAAAGTCCAGCCAGTTGCCGCCACCGGCGGTGTTCTGCTGGACGATCGGCGGGACGCTGCCGTAGAAGGTTTTCAGCGCGCTCCATCCACCCGGGTTGCCGATGTCGGGATTGGTCGAGTAGGCGGCGTTGCCGTTCTGGAACACGAGGTACCACAGCCGTGATGGCGCATGGAAGAACACGAACGGTGCTGCCCTGTACCCACCGCCGATGGCGGTGGTGTCGAGGAAGTAGGGCGTCGCTGCGCCGGCGTTCGACCAATCCGTGAAGGAGCGGTACTCCAGGCCCCACCCGTTGCCCTTGGCCTGGGTCGAGAAGACGTGCCACAGGCCGTTGTAGTAGACGACCGACGGGTCCTTGATCGCCACTTCCGGGAACTGCGCGGCAGGCTTGGCCACCATCAACGCAGCGCTCGAGGTCCAGCGGAAGCTGGACGGCAGCACCACGTTGCCGCCTCCGCCGACGGGCACGAGCGCCCAGGTCTGGTTGCGGCCGCTGTAGTCGGTGTACTGGGTGACGTCGCCGCCGTCGGCGGTGGATGCGCCGGCGACTTCGAGTGCCTTGCCCGAATTGCGATTGATGAAGCGCACCGCGTTGTTGTCGGAGCCGACCAGCTGCCACTGCTGGTTCGTGCCGTCGTGGTCGGTGTACTGGTTGACGGCGGCCCCGTCGGCCGTCGAGAAGTTCCACACGTCGACGACCTTGCCCGAGTGCCTGTTCTTGAGCCGGTAGTAGCCGTTGCCGGAACTGATGAGCTGGAACTGCTGGTTGGTGCCGTCATGCCGGCTCCACTGGCGGAACTCGGCGCCGTCGCCGGTCATCCAGTTGTAGAGGTCGAGCGCCTTGCCGCTGTTGGCATTGACGACGACGTACCAGGCGTTGCCGTCGACCGTGACGGCGGCCTGTGCCGGGGCGGTTGCCACCAGCGTGCCCGCCGACAGCACGAGGGCGGCCAGCGTCGACAGCACCTTGCGAAGCTTCATGGTGTTCTTCATGGCAGTTCTCCTTTTGCGGTGAGGAAGGCCTACAGGTCGCCGAATCCGATGGCGCCGTTGCAGTGCAGCCATTCGCTGCGGCCGCTGCCGCCCCCGCACCGGCCGTTCTGGTACACGCCGGTGTTGTAGGTCTGGTTCTCGGCCTGCCGCACGTTGCCGTTCACGCTCAGGTAGTCGACCTGGACGTCGCGGCCGGCGGCATCGTTGGTGAACTCCACGGTGCTGCCGCCCGACAGGCTGGTCGTGAACGTGTAGTTGGTCATGGTCCGGCCGAGCGTCCAGGTCTTCACTTCGGTGCCGCCGATGCGCAGGGTCACGCGCTCCTGGCCCGAGGTTCCGCGTGCGCGCACGACGATGGTCTTGCTGGGCGTGCCGCCACCGCCGCCGGGGTTGTTGTTGCGCACGTAGTTGGCGAGCCAGGTCAGCGCGGGCCGCTCGCTGCCGTCACGGCGCACGAGGTGGGAGTTGGCCACCCAGGTCTGGCCTTCGAGGTAGCCCCACAACGTGACGCCCGCGACGGCCGGATGCGTCCACATGAGCGGGAACTTCTGTTGATAGCGTGTCAGCTGCGTGGCGTCGTCGCCGGTCATGTCCAGCTCGGACACGTAGATCGGCAGGCCGGTCTGGGCCAGCGAGTCCAGGCTTTGCGTGATCAAGGAAGCCGGCACGTCGTCCAGGCTGAAGTAGTGCGACTGGGTGCCCACGCCGTCGATCAACCCGCGCGACTTGAGGATGTTGACGATGCCCTTGTAGCGGTTCAGCTCGTCGGGGTTGCCGACGAGGCCGTACTCGTTGATGAGGAGCTTGGCGTTGGGGCAGTGCTGGCGGGCCTTCTGGAACGACCAGACGATCCAGTCCCAGCCGGTGGCGCCGGCGCCGCCCAGGGCTGCGCGGTAGCTGGCCGGTTGATGCAGCGGCTCGTTGACCACGTCGATGTACTGCGTCTGCGGGTAGCGCTGGCAGTACTGGCGGATGAAGTCCTCGACCTCGGCGGCCTGCTGCGCAGCGCTCAGGCCGCCGATCCAGTTCGGCTCCTGCGAACCCCACACGAAGGTGTGCTGCTTGAACGGGAAGCCATTGGACCGCGCGTAGTTGTAGGCCGCGTCGAGCGGGCCCCAGTTCATCTGGCCGCGCACCGGTTCGACCGAGCCCCATTTCCCGGCGTTCTCCGGCGAGACCTGGTTCCAGTAGGCGCTGAAGTTGCCGGGCGGGTTGCCGGCAATGATGTTGCCCAGGAACTTGGGCTTGCCGACGGCCAGCTGCGCGTGCGCCAGGCCGGCCGAACCCAGCAAACCGAGGGTTGCCGTGGTGCAGATCATGGCGCGGCTCATGGCCGTGAAGATGCGTGAGGTGCTCACTGTTCGTCTCCCTTGATGTGTTGAACGGATCGGGTGGCGGCCACCGGCGGCTGCCGGCGGCCGGCGACGGCGCGATGGCGCGTCGATCGACTTTCTCAGTTGACCAAGGTCGTGATGCTCTTGGCCGGCAGCGAAATGGAGAACGCGTTCGCGCTGACGCCGATCGCGGGCTGTCGCTCGAACGTGGCGGTCCCGGTGGTGCGGTACGGCGTCAGGCTGGTCAGCGATCGACCCGCGGGGGCGATCGACGTCGTCAGGGTGACGTCGGTCGCGTTCTCGTTCACGAGCACGACCACGGCCTTGTTGTCGGCCGTGCCGGCGGGTGTTCCGAACGCCGAGACGCGGACGCCCTTTTGCGGCAGCGATGTCGCGTCGTAACGGACGTAGCCCGGACGAATGAAGTACGAGAAATGCTTCAGGCCGATGCCGAAATAGGTCGGCTTGTTGTTCGTGCCGATCAGGCCGGTCGGTGTCGAGTCGTTGGAGTTGACGAGCCACCAATGGACGTACGCGTTGTACTGCGACAGCGTCAGGCCGTCGTGGATTTCCTTGGCCATGGCGATGGCGTCATCGATGCTGGTCGGCCATGACGCCTTGGCGTCGGACTTGTTGACGGAATCCAGGAAGTGCTCCGTCATCCAGACCTCTTTTCCGAGCTTGCCGGCCGCGCTGGAGTAGTTCGGCGTGCCGCCGTAGAGGTGGCCGCCGACGATCGAGAGGTTGCTGGCGGCCTTGGCGTCTGCCAGCAGCGTGTCGGTGGTGGCCTGCGAGTAGTAGAAGGACTCCGGCGCCATCAGCTTGGTCGTGGTCCCCGAGACCGCCGTCGCACCGTGGCCGCTGACCCAGGCCGTCATCTCGTCGGCGTTCCACAGGCAGGACTCGTAGTCCTGCGGGTCCCAGTCCGGTTCATTCTGCAGCGACACGGCGTAGAGCTTCACATTGCGCGTGGCGGCATACCGGATGTAGGCGTTCAGGTACTGGGCGTAGTCCGCATACTTCGCGGGGTCGAGGCGCCCGCTGTAGAGCGGGTTCGTGCGATCGGCGTTGACGATCTTCATGCTCGCCGGAGGCGACCACGGCGACGCGAAGACCAGGGCGCCGCGCGACTGGGCGGCGATGCCGTTCTCCAGTTCTGCGGTCCATTGGTTGGTATCGGCCGTCCTGGTGGACGCGTTCCAGGCGGCGGGCGCGATCCGCAGTCGAAGGATGCTCAACCCGAGGCTGTCGGCGACGCTGGTGCCGAACAGGACGTTCATGCGATCGTCCGACATCTTGTTGTAGTACCAGGCGGCCGAGCCGCCGAATCCCTGGATGGTCTGCTTCGCATCGCCGAAGTCGATGGCGGCCGTGCTCGGGGCCGGCACGATGGTCAGCGTGGTGCTGATGACCGACGAGATGTAGTGCGCGCTGTCCTTCGGGACGAACGTGGCCTGGACGAGGGCGCTCCCGGCGGATGCCGTCGTGGCGCTGCCCAGGGGCTTGCCGTCGGCGGTCATGTAGGAGGCCGGATCGGCCGTGCCCTGGACGCCGTAGATCGCGTAGGGTGCGGTGGTGATCTGCGAGGACGTGAGCGCGGTCCCCTGGAGCACGGCAGAGGGGAGGTCCCACCTGACCGGCGGCTGGGCCTTGTGGACCATCAGCTTGCGCACGACGGTGCTCGCCGAATACCGGGTCTTGTCCTGCGGCGTGAACGTGAGCGACAGCGTCTGGACACCGACCTCGGGTTTCGCACCCACCGCGGGTGAATACGCGAATGTGCCCGGGACGCTCGAAGTCGCGTTCAACTGGGCCGTGCTGAGGGCCGTTCCCCAGTCGATGGCTGCGGGATCGGGCCAGGTGATCTGAGCAGCAGGCGCAGGTGCGGGCGCAGGTGCAGGCGCAGGTGCGGGCGCAGGTGCAGGTGCAGGTGCAGGTGCAGGTGCAGGTGCAGGTGCAGGTGCGGGTGCGGGCGCTGGCGCTGGCGCTGGCGCTGGCGCTGGCGCTGGCGCTGGCGCTGGCGCGGGTGCAGGTGCTGGTGCTGGTGCTGGTGCTGGTGCTGGTGCAGGTGCCGACCCCACCGGTGCCGGAGCGGTGCCCGGGTCATTGCCTCCTCCGCAGGCAGACAGCACCATGGCGCACAGCAGTGCGCTCGTCGCAGTGGCGCGTCTGGGTCGTTGGCTTGGCATGCTCATCGTGAAGATCCTGTTGCGTCAAAGTGCTGCGCGCCCATGTCATTCGATGTGCTGCGCTCCCGATTTCGGCGCGATTGTGTGAGTCGCGATGTCGGGGAAACTGACGAAACTTGCGGAGTCGATGGATGCCACGCGGGGGCGTTGGCGCAGCGAGACGCAGTGCAACAGGATGCAATTTCACCGCACCCGATTTACATCGAATCGAGTGGCTGCGCGCTGTCCGCGATCACGAGTCGATCGACAGTCGATCATTTTTTTTGTGGGCGCGACATCCAGACTTCGGGTTTTGGGCGGAGTCCAGGCCATGTCTTCATTTCAGCCTCGCGTGTTGCTGTGCTTGCTGCTTCTCGGTTCCGGCGGCGCTGCGTGGTCGCAATCCCACGGCGACACCCTGGCCCGGATCCGCGACAGCCGGACCATCACCATCGGCGTGCGCGAATCGGCCCGGCCGTTCTCGTTCCTGAACGAGCAGAAGCAACCCGTCGGCTACTCGGTCGACCTGTGCATGAACGCCGTCGACGAGATCAGGCGCGAGCTGAAGCTCGGCGAGCTCAAGGTGCAGTTCAAGGTCGTCAGCGGCGCGGAGCGCATTCCCAAGCTGCAGGCCGGCGAAATCGACCTCGAATGCGGGTCGACGACCAACACCCGGGCGCGCCAGCAGAAGGTCGATTTCAGCTACTCGTTCTTCGTGGCCTCGATGCGGGTTCTCACGCCCAGGAGCATCCAGGTCAACGCGGTGAAGGATCTGAACGGGCTGCCCATCGCGCTCATCAAGGGCACGACCTCGGAGAAGCTGTTCCAGCAATTGGCCGATGGAGAACTGCGTGCGCAGTTCCAGTCGTACACCAGCAATGCCGAGGCGTACCAGGCGCTGAAGGACGGCCGGGCTCGGGCCTTCCCGCAGGACGACTCATTGCTGCTCGGCCTGGTGTCCGCCGACAAGGCGCTCGATTCGCTCGAGGTGAGCCCGCTGGCCCTCTCGGTCGAGCCCTATGCGGTGATGGTCCGAAAGGGTGACAAGGCCTTGCTGGCGGCGGTGGACCGCAGCCTGATGCGGCTCTACTCGAGTGGCGAGATCAACGCGCTGTACGACAAGTGGTTCATGACCGACACGCTGACGATCAAGATGAGCCGGCTGACGCGCGACGGTTTCGCGCGCCCCAACAAGGAGGCCGGCGTCGCCGCGCTGCTCGGCTTCTCCCTCTGATTCCACCCAGTCAGCGACCCAGCGTGATGCGGCCCACCTGGAAGTCGATGTCGCGCTTGCCGGCGCCCACCTTGGCGTCGGCCACTTCCACGGCCGACAGTGCGCCCTGCGTGACCGCAACGGTGCGCGCATTGGCACCGCAATACGACTCCGAGGCGAAGCGCGCCAGCGAGATGCTGTACTCGCGCAGTTCCGGCGTGACCGGCTGCAGCACGACGGGGTAGCAGCCCGCGTCGCGAATGGCCTTTTCGTCGCCGAGCACGCGGATGCGCAGCACGCCCGGCGTGCTGGCAGCGAGTTGCAGCGTCAAGGTCTTGTAGGCCGAGGCATCCATCGGCTTGCCGCCGTCGCCCACGCCGACGGTGAAGCCGACCCCGGCCCAGGTGCTGCCCTTCTGCGGCCAGATGACGCCGGTCACGCGGGCGACCCCGTTGGCAGCCGCCAGCTTGCCCACGGACGCGTCGCCGGCCTTCTCGGCGTACGCGAAGCCATCGGTGGAGGCGCCTTGATCGGTCCCGCTGCCGGCCTTCATGGTCGCGAGCACGAGGCGGTTACCGTCGACCGCCGGCTCGGCGGATGCGGGCGTCGGCGCAGGCGCCGTGGCGCAGCCCGCCGCAAATGCCCCGACGATCGTTCCTGCGAGCCATGCACGGCTTGCGGTGCTTCTGGTGTTCATGCCGGTTTCCCCGTGGTGGTGATGGACAGGAGCGCGTTCCCGTTCCCGCGGATGGACGCGCGGCGAAGGCCGTGGATGGCGGCGATCCAGCTGTCGTTGCTGGAGGTCAGCGCCCAGCTGGTCTCCTTGACGATGTCGAACCAGGTGAAGGCCCGGACGTTGGGCAGCGTCTCGATGTCGCTGAACATGCGCTCGATCCACGCGACCTTGTCGCCGCCGGTCTCGGAGCAACCGAGCTCGGACAGCACGATGGGCTTGGACGGCGCGATCTCGCGGGCCATCCCGACCGCGCGGCCGAAGACCTGGCTGAAGGGCGTCCAGTGCGACCAGTTCTGGCTGGTGCCGAAGTTGTAGCCGTCGATGCCGATCCAGTCGACGTACGCGTCGCCGGGGTAGGCCGCGCGCGGGTCGTTCCAGGACTCCGCGGGCGTGCTGTCGTTGTTGAAGCACCAGACCCAGCGGACCTTGTTCGCGCCGGCCGCGCGAAAGCGCTCGACGATGTGGCGGTGGGCCTGCGCAAAGAGCTGGGGCTGGCGGCCGTTCTTCACCAGGCACCAGGGATACCAGTCGCCATTGAATTCATGGCCCACGCGCAGCATGAAGGGGTGGTCGATGCGCGCGGCGCCCTGCGCCCAGGCGTCGATCGTTGCATCCCACTTGCCTGCGACGATCTCGGCGAGCGGCACGGGGCTGTTGTCGAAGCCCCAGGGCTCCCAGGTCACTTGCGCCGCCACGCCGCGCTGCGCGAGGAAGCGGATCTGCGACTCCGGGAAAGCCGCGCCGAAGCGCGTGAACCACATCGCGGCCGCAGGCTGGCGGCGCAGGTCGGCCTGCGCGTCGACCAGTACATCGGGCAGCGCGTTCTCGCGGAAGATGCCGAAGAAGATGCCGCGGCCGCCGTTCTCGTCGCGGTCGACGAGGACCGGAAGTGCCAGCGCGTCGTCGAGCGCCGACGCATTCTTCGGCGAACTGCCGCAGGCCGGCAGGCCCATGCCGAGCACCGAGGCGGCGAGGAGGCGGCGGCGCAGGAGTCGATCGGGCCTCACGGTGCCGCCTCCAGCGTGACGATCGCCATCGAGCGGGCGGGCAAGGTGATCGTGCGTCCCGCCTGCGCGGCCAGGGGCTGCAACGGCTTCTCCTCTTCCGCGATGCCCGCGTCGAAGAAGCGCGCATCCTTGAGCGTCAGCGCGGCCTGCCCGTCGATGCGCACCGGCTGGGCCTGCGTGCGGGTGTTGAACAGCACGAGTTGAAGCTGCGAGCCCGTCTTCGTCGCATGGGCCCACAGCATCGAGTCGCTGCTCGTCGCTTCGACGAAGGAGCCGTCCAGCTTGCCCAGCAGGCCGAAGCCGTAGTAGGTCGGGCGCGGTACGCCCCCGGTGTCCAGCAGCCCGTGGAATCCGGTTCCCATGTAGGCGAAGTAGTGGGCCAGGTTCACCCCCTGCTGCGCCATGCGCAAGGCCGATTCGGCCGCCCACATCGCGCCCACCTGGTCGGACAGGAAGCGTGGCCGGTCGGTGCGCCACGACAGGCCATATTCCGTCACGCCGAACCGGATGCTCCTCCCGTGGCCGAGCGGGTTGCGCGAGCGGTCCTTCCAAAGTGCGGAGAAGCGCGCGATCGAGCGGTCGACTTCGGTGACCGTGGCGAGCGCGGCCTCTTCCGTACCGTCGCCTTCGGTGGGGTAGATGTGCCAGGTCAGCACATCCACGACGTCGCCGCACAGCTCGACGAAGCGCTCGAGGAAGAGCGGTGCGCCGGGCTGGGCGCCGGAGACGGCGGGGCCGGCGATCAAGGCCTTCGGGTCTTCGCGGCGAATCGCCGCGGCCTGCGCGCGAAAGACATCGCAATAGCGCTGGACCGTCCAGCTGGCGTCACCCCGCACGGCGCTGAACAGGTCGGGCTCGTTGCCGATCTCCCAGATCCTGACGTTCAGCCCGCGAGCGCGGGCCATGCGCACGGCGCGGGCCGCGTCCTGCGGCGCGTTGGCGGCAGGGCGGTCGGGCCGCCCTTGGAACACGCGGGTCTGCACCAGCAGTTCGCGTTCGCCCTCGACCTGCGACAGGAGCGACTTGAAGGCGTCCAGCGTCGCCTCGTCCATGTCGTGCTCGTCGCCGATGTTGCCGCCGGGAAAGCGCAGCGCAGCGGCCGGGACCTTGGCGAGCTCGTCGCGGAACTCGGTCACCGACATCCAGTTGCCGAAGTTGAAGCCGGACAACACCTGCCGATTGACGGCAGGACCCGTGCGGGATGGGTCGATGCGCACCGTGGCGACCTGCGCGTTCGCCCAGGTCGCCACGGCCAGCGCGAGGACGCCGGCGCATCGAACGGCCGAGCGCATGGGAGTGGCGTGCGAAGTCGTGGCGTTCATGCGTTGCAGCCGTTGTCGGCGATGAGTTGGCTGTACCAATGGAAGCTGTCCTTCGGCGTGCGCTTGAGCGTTTCGAAGTCCGTGTGCACGAGGCCGAAGCGCTTGCCGTAGCCGAACGTCCACTCGAAGTTGTCGAGCAGCGACCAGGCCAGGTAGCCGCGGATGTCGCAGCCCGAACGCATGGCGCGATGCACCGCGATGACGTGACGATGCAGGTACTCGACGCGGACGGCGTCGTGCACCCGCCCGTCGGCGCCGGGCAGGGTGTTGTCGCAGGCGCCGTTCTCCGTGATGAACAGCGGCGGGTTGCCGTATTCGTCGCGCAGCCACAGCAGCACCTTGTAGAAGCCTTCGGGGTAGATGTCCCAGCCGATGTCTGTCTTCGCGAAGCCGCCCACGTTGACGCCATCCAGGTTGCGCAAGGCGTCCATCTGCGTGCGTGCGTCGTCCTGCGCGCGCAGCGGCAGCGGGTCGGGCCGGTCCAGGCCGTAGCTGCCGGTGTAGTAGTTGACGCCCAGCATGTCGGGCGCCTGCGAGATGGTCGCCATGTCGCCGGCCTGTACCGGCGGCGCGAGGCCGAGCTCGGCATAGCGCGCGAGCATGTCGGCCGGATAGCGGCCATGGTAGATCGGGTCGATGAACCAGCGGTTGAACCAGTCCAGGCCGCGCTCGCAGGCCGCGACGTCCTGGGGGGCCTGCGAATAGGGTTCGCGCCAGTCGACGTTGGGCGCCATGCCGATCTGCCCGCCGAGCTTGCGTCGGCGGAACTCGGTCATCGCGAGGCCGTGGCCGAGCAGCAGGTGGTGGGCCACGGTCAGGGCGCGGCCGAGGTCGCGCTCGCCCGGGGCATGTTCCCCCATGGCATGCGACAGCAGGGATGCGCACCACGGCTCGTTGACCGTGAACCAGAAGGGCACGCTTTCGCCCAATGCGTCGAACATCACGCCCGCGAAGTGCGCGAAGTCTTCCGCGCTGCGGCGGTTGAGCCATCCGCCCTCGTCCTGCAGCGCCTGCGGCAGGTCCCAGTGGTAGAGCGTCACCATCGGCGCGATGCCGGCGTCGCGCAGCAGGGCGACCAGCCGCTGGTAGTAGGCGATGCCCAGCGGATTGACCGGGCCGCGCCCGTCGGGGATGACGCGCGGCCAGGCGATGGAGAAGCGGTAGGCGCGGGCGCCAAGCTGCTTGAGCAGGGCCACGTCCTCCTCCACCCGGCGGTAGGAATCGCAGGCGAGGTCGCCGTTGTCGCCGTTGACGACGCGACCGGGAACCCGGGCAAAGCTGTCCCAGATGCTCGGCTTGCGGCCGTCGACGTCGTGCGAGCCCTCGATCTGGTAGGCGGACGTGGCGGCACCCCACAGGAACCGCGGCGGGAACTGGATGGCTTGAGGCTTCATGCCCGGACGATAGCCCTTCATGCAAGCGCTTGCAACGAGGCGGCGTGCCAATTGCCTGACCGTTCTTGCGAATCTCTCGCGGAGGATCGCAAGCGCTATCATCAAGCGATGCCGATCGAAAACACGAGCGTCACTCTCGAAGAGGTGGCACGCCTGGCCGGGGTTTCCACGAGCACGGTTTCGCGCTACCTGAGCGGCACCCATGTCGTCGCCGAAGAGAAGGCCGCGGCCATCGAAAGCAGCATCAAGCGCCTGAACTACCGGCCCAACCTGGTCGCGCGCGGGCTGGCCAAGGGCCGCACCATGACCGTCGGTGTCCTCACGCAGGAGATTTCCAGCTCGTTCTTCAACGAGGCCATGCGCGGGGTCGAGGACGCGCTGGCCAGCCATCACTACGAAGCCGTCTTCGCGAGCGGCCACTGGAACAAGGTCGAGGAAGAGCAGCGGCTGATGTCGCTGATGGGCCGCCGGGTGGACGGCGTCATCCTGCTGGTGGGCGACCTGGACGACGAACTGCTGGACCGCCATGCGCAAGGCGTGCCCATGGTCCTGCTCGGGCGGCGGTCGGCATCGATGCGGGTGCACTCGCTCTGCTTCGACCACTACGCCGGCGCCTGCGAGGCGGTGCGCCACCTCCTCGAACTCGGCCATCGCCGGATCGCCTTCATCGCGGGCCCCGCGGGGCGCCAGGATGCCGAAGAGCGCTGGCGCGGGTACCACGACACCCTGGTCGCGGCCGGACTGCCCTTCGACGAACGGCTCGTGGCGCCGGGCGGGTACGTGGAGACGGGGGGCGTGGCGGCGATGAACATGCTGCTCGATCGAGGCCTGCCGTTCAGCGCCGTTTTCGCCGCCAACGACGACTCCGCCTATGGCGCGATGCTCTCGCTGTACAGGCGGGGGATGCGGGTGCCGGACGACATGTCCATCGTGGGCTATGACGACCTGTCGCATTCCTCCTTCTCGCTGCCGCCCTTGACGACGGTGCGGCAGCCGCTGCGCGACCTCGGGCGGGAGGCCGCGGGGGCCGTCGTGGCGCTCATTGACGGCCGCAGGCCGCCGCGCGCGACGATGGCGAAGCTGGAGTTGATCGTGCGCGAATCGACCAAGGCCGTCCCCGTCACCCGCTGACACACCGCACACCGTTCTGGTGCGCACCAAACCACGAAATCGCAAGATCGGCTAGGTCCCTTCAGGGTTCCCCCTGGGCCGGCGGCGATCCACTGTTCCTACACTGCCGTGCAAGCGCTTGCACGATGATCATCACGGACGGGACGGGCGCGTCGTTGGAACCTATCAGGAGATGAAGTGAAATTCGCAACCACGCTCGGGCTCGCCATGCTGCTGGCATCGGCCACGGGCCACGCCAGCGCCCAGACGGTGCTGACCGTCGCATCGTTCAAGGACCTCGACCGCTCGGTGCAGGCGGCGATCCCGCTGTACAGGAAGATCCACCCCGAAGTCGAGATCAAGCTGGTGGCTCTCGGCTACGGCGACCACCACAACGCGATGACCACGGCGCTGGCCACGGGGGCGAACCTGCCCGACGTGATGGGCATCGAGATCGGCTTCGTCGCCAAGTTCGCCGAAGGCGGCGGAGTGGAGGACCTGTCCAAGCCGCCCTACAACGCGCTGCAGTACAAGGACAAGTTCTTCCGCTTCGCGGTGGCGCAGGCCACCAGCCGCGGCGGCATCTTCGCCGCCATGCCGGCCGACATCGGCCCGGGTGCGCTGTTCTATCGCAAGGACCTGATGGACAAGGCCGGCGTCACCGAGGCCCAGCTCACCAGGTCGTGGGCCTCGTTCATCGATGCCGGCAAGGCGCTCAAGGCGAAGACCGGCGCCTACCTGATCCCGCATGCCGCGGCGATCAAGGACATCATCATCCGCTCGGGCCTGAAGGACGGCGAAGGCATCTACTTCGACGCCAAGGGCAAGGTCCTCGTCGAGTCGCCGCGTTTCGTGGAGGCCTTCGAGACCGCCAAGCTGGCGCGTGCGGCCGGCATCGATGCGAACGTCGGAGCCTGGAGCAACGAGTGGAGCGAAGGCTTCAAGCGCGGCACCATCGCCTCGGAGATGATGGGCTCCTGGCTCGCCGGCCACCTGAAGAACTGGATCGCCCCGGACACCAAGGGCCACTGGCGCTCGGCCGGCATCCCCGGAGGCGTGAGCGCCTCGTATGGCGGCAGCTTCTACGCGATCCCCAAGGGGGCGAAGAACAAGGAGCTCGCCTGGGACTTCGTGAAGTTCATGACGACCAGCAAGGAGGTGCAGATCGCCGCCTTCCGCGAGCTCGATGCCTTCCCGGCGCTGGTCGAAGCCACCACCGATCCGTTCGTCGACCAGCCCATGGACTTCCTCGGCGGTCAGAAGGCGCGCCAGGACTGGAAGGCCATCGCGGCGAAGATCCCCGCCACCGAAGTGGACAAGCTCGACCCCGTGGCCGCCGAAGTCGTGAGCGCCGAGTTCGACAAGGTGCTGGAGCAGGACAAGGACGTGAAAACGGCGCTGGCCGACGCGAAGAAGGCGATCGAACGCCGCGTCCGCCGCTGATCCACCCAGACTGGTACGTTCCCCATGTCCGCAGCTCCCGCCCCGATCGGAACACCGGCGAAGCAGACGAAGCGGCGCAGGCTCAAGCCATGGCGCTTCATGCCCTACGTGTTCGTCGCGCCGTTCTTCATCCTCTTCCTGGGTTTCGGCCTGTTCCCGCTGCTGTTCTCCGCGTATGCATCGTTCTTTCGCTGGGAGCTGACGGCGGGCCTGGCGGGCATGAAATGGGAGGGCCTGGGCAATTACGCCTTCGTGCTGCAGCTCGATGACCTGCCTTGGTCGCACTTCTTCTCGGGCGAATTCTGGTCGCAGCTGTACGCGCGCGACTTCTGGCGCGCGCTGTACAACACCTTCTGGCTGGGCATCGTCTCGGGCCTGCCCCAGCACCTGATCGCGGTTCCGCTCGCGTTCTTCATCCACACGAAGTTCCGCCGCGCGCGCAACCCGGTGATCGCGATGTACTTCCTGCCGTACATCACCAACACCGTGGCGATCACGCTGGTGTTCTCCTCGCTGTTCTCGCGCGACTTCGGCGTCATCAACCAGGTGCTCACCGGCCTGGGCCGCCTGGAAACGTTCGGCGTGCACCCGCTTGCCTGGCTGTTCCCCGTGCAGAACGTCGACTGGGGGCGGCCGGAGTACACGCGGCCCATCGTCTCCTTCATCGTGTGGTGGCGCTTCGTCGGCTGGAACACCGTGCTCTACCTGTCGGCGCTGCAGACCATCCCGAAGGACCTCTACGAAGCCGCGACCATCGACGGTGCCGGGCTGTGGCAGCAATTCCGCTACATCACGGTGCCCTTGCTGCGTCCCATGATGCTGCTGGCCGTCACGCTGACCATCATCGGCAACCTGCAGCTCTTCGAGGAGCCCTTCATCCTCACCGGGGGCAGCGGCGGAGTGGGGCAGGTCGCCGAGACGGTGGCGATGCAGATGTACAAGGTGGGCCTCAACGATGGCGACTTCGGCACCGCGTCGGCCGTCGCCTGGCTGATGTTCATGGTGATCGCCGCGCTCACGTGGCTCAACAACCGCACCCTCGGGCGCAAGGATTGACCTGCCGTGACCGCATCGCAACTCACCGCCCAGCCCGTCGCCAAGGCACCGGCCACGAGCCGCAGGCACGCGCGGCTCCTGTTGCGCAGCCTCAAGCCCTCGGGTTGGCTGCCTTATGCCATCGTGATGCTGGGCGCGCTCATCATGCTCGCGCCGTTCTACTTCATGTTCGTCTTCGCGACGCACACCAACAGCGACATCCTCTCGATGCCGCCGCCGCTGTGGTTCGGCTCGGCGCTGGCCGACAACATCCACCAACTCGTCGCGCTGCGCCCGCACTTCTGGCACAGCCTGGGTCTGTCGCTGTGGGTGGCCGTTGCGGCCACCGGGCTCAACCTGTTCCTGTGCTCGCTGGGCGGCTATGCCTTCGCGATGTACGAGTTCCCGGGGCGCGACACGCTGTTCGCCGGCCTGATGGCAACCATGCTGCTGCCCGCCTTCGTCGGGATGATCCCCTTCGTCCTGCTGATGAACGAGATCGGCTGGCTCAACAGCACGCGCGCCCTCATCGTGCCCGGCGCCTGCTCGGCCTTCGGCGTGTTCATGATGCGCCAGTACATCGGCTCGGCGGTGCCGCGCGAGCTGGTCGAGGCGGCGCGCATGGACGGCTGCGGCGAGTTCGGCATCTACTGGCGCATCGTCGTGCCGCTCATCGGGCCGGCCATGGGCACGCTGGGCCTCGTCACCTTCATCGGTTCGTACAACAACTTCGTCGGTGCGCTGCTCGTGATGAGCCAGCAGGAGATGTTCACCGCCCCGCTCGTGCTGCGCTCGCTGCAGGGCACCGGGCAGACCCCCTGGGGCGCGATCAGCGCAGGGTCGGCCATCACCGTGCTGCCGCTGCTGATCCTCTTCGCCGTCTCTTCACGCCGTCTCATCGAGGGCCTGTCGGCGGGCGCCGTCAAGGGATGAGGTGCAACCCCCCGAAGCCACACTGACATGACTCACCTGACTCTCAAGGGCATCGAGAAGCAATACGGCCAGGGCCCCCGCGTGCTGCATGGCATCGACCTGCATGTCCGATCCGGCGAGTTCATGGTCTTCGTGGGCCCGTCGGGCTGCGGCAAGACCACGCTGCTGCGGTCCATCGCCGGTCTCGAAGACATCAGCGCCGGGCAGATCTTCATCGGCGACGAAGAGTCGCAGGACCTGCCGCCGGTGGATCGCGGCGTTGCGATGGTGTTCCAGAACTACGCGCTGTATCCCCACATGACGGTGGCCGAGAACATCGGCTTCGCGCTCAAGTTCACCCGGCTCGGCAAGGCCGAAGTGCACAAGGCGGTGATGCGCGCCGCCGAGATGCTGCAGATCGTGCCGCTGCTGGATCGCAAGCCCAAGGCGCTGTCCGGCGGGCAGCGCCAGCGCGTGGCCATCGGCCGCGCCATCGTGCGGCATCCGAAGGTCTTCCTCTTCGACGAACCGTTGTCCAACCTCGATGCCGCGCTGCGCGTCCAGATGCGCATGGAGCTGGCCCGGCTGCATCGCGAACTCGGCACGACGATGGTCTACGTGACGCACGACCAGGTGGAAGCGATGACGCTGGGCACGCGCATTGCCGTCTTCAATGCCGGCCGCATCGAGCAGGTCGGCAGCCCGATGGAGCTGTACCACAACCCGGGCACGCGCTTCGTCGCCGGGTTCCTCGGTTCGCCGAAGATGTGCTTCCTGCCCGGCATCGCCAGCCAGGAGGGCGCCGGCCTGCGCCTCTCGATGGGCGACGCGGGCAGCGTGTTCCTGCCGGACCAGGGGGTGCGCGGCACCGCGCGCGAGCTCACGCTGGGCGTGCGCCCCGAGCACCTCGGTTTCGCGGCCCCGGGCGGCGGCTTGAAGGCCACGGTCGACCAGGTCGAGCACCTGGGCGATTGCGACATCGCCTACGCGCGCCTTGCCGGCCAGGCCGAGCCTGCGGCCGTCAAGCTCGCGAGCGGAAGCCGCCCGCTGAATGCCGGCGACGTGGTCTGGCTCCAGCCCGAATCGAAGCATTGCCACCTGTTCGATGCAGAAGGGCGCGTGGTCAACGCCCGCTGAGTGTCCTGGCCTCAACCGACGAGTTGTCCGATGAACACGAACCTCCTGGTCGCCGGCGCCACCGCGCAGCCCCGTTTTGCGCACGCTCTTCTGCCCGCCGGCGCCGGGCCGTCGAAGGCGCCGGTGCGCCCGCGTGAGCAACCCTCGCTGCGCAGCCACCACCTGCGGCGCATGGAGCAGGTGCTGGACCACATCGAGACGCATTTGTCGAAAGACCTGAGCCTGGAGCGGCTGAGCGACTGCGCGGCGTTCTCGCCGTTCCACTTCCACCGGCTCTTCCTGGCCTGGAGCGGCGAGACGGCGAAGGAGTTCGTGCGGCGGCGCCGGCTCGAGACCGCTGCCGGCAGGCTGCGCCACTGTCCGAACGAGAAGGTCACGGCCGTCTCGCTCAACTGCGGTTTCGCCTCGCCGGAAGCATTCGCCCGCGCCTTCCGCGAGCACTTCGGCATGACGCCTTCCCGTTGGCGTTCGGGCGGGTGGAACGACTGGCGAACGCCGGCCGGCGACGGCCGGACCGCCGCGAGCTGCCGTGTCGAACTCAGGCACTTCGAGGCGAAGGAGTACCTCTACATGCGCGAGCGCGGCGACTACGGCCACAGCTCGGAGATCCTGCACACGCGTTTCGTGCCCTGGGTCGACAGCATGGGCTTGTCGGACCGGCCGATCCTGTCCATCGGCCTCGACGACCCGGCCATCACGCTCGCCGCGCATTGCCGCATGGACGCCTGCGTCGAGCTGCCCGCAGGCTGGCAGGACCCCGGCCTGAGAGCCATGCGAAAGAGCCTGCCTGCGCACTGGGCCGCCTGCCTGCGGTACGAAGGCCCGTCGAGCGAGATCGGGCGCGGCTGGAACACGTTGCTCACCGAATGGCTGCCGACATCCCCCTTCGAGCTCGCGGAAGGACATTTCATCCAGCGCTGCGAACCCGGCTCGCCGCCGCCCGGTTCGCCGTTCGTGCGCTGCGAGCTGTGCATGCCCGTCAGCGCGACATGAAGCGCGCACCGTGGCATCTGGCGGCGCTTGCCGCGGCATGGCTGTCCGCCCCTGCCTGGGGCGCCGATCCGCCGTCGGTGGTGTGGGCGGATTTCAGGACCACCCCGGCCGGCCGTGCGCGAGCGCCCCTGAGTCTTCTCGAGATCTCCGAGAAGCCGGGCGACGTGGTGGCCGACCCGCTCGGCGTCTACGACGGCGGGGTGCGGGTGTCCGGCCGCTTGAGCCGTGCGCATGGCAGCACCTGGAGCACGCTGGGTGTGGACGTCGGCGCGGGACGCGGGGGCGCGGCGATCGACCTTTCTGTCTTCCGCAGCCTGCGCATCCGGCTCGTGTCACCGACCGAACAGGTGCTTCGCATCCGGCTCAAGGGCCCCGACACGAAGCTGCAGAACAGCGGCTGCTACCCGGTGCTGCTGCAGCGCGTGCGGGGCTCGATGGACATCGACATCCCGCTGGCCGTTTTCGAGCCCGAGCCCTATTGCGCCGGCAACGGCGCGAGCATTGCGCAGACCCTCCCGGCCGTCGTGAGCGTGGAGGTCACGGCCAACGAACCGTCGCAGGAGCCGGTGCGCTTCGAGGTGGGGCGCATCGAGTTCTTGAACGCCGCGAGCGAGCCGGCGGCCGTTCCCCGCGAGACGCGGGATGCCGCGTGGCGGCTCGCCTGGGCCGACGAGTTCGATGCGGCGGCGAACGGTCGGATCGACGACAAACGCTGGCGCGTGCAGAAGGCGCCCGGCGGCGCGAGCCCGCAATTCGACGGCAATGGCCGCTTGCTGCTGCCGCCCGCGAGCAGCCTTCGCGTGCGGCCGACGGGCGCGATGATCTATGGCCGCATCGAGCTGCGCGTGAAGCTGCCGGCCGGTGCCGCCCGCGTCTCGTTGCAAGGGGCACCGCTGACATCGCTCGACTGGCTGGAAGCCGGCGAGATCACCTTGATCGAGAAGGAAGGGGCCGATCTCCATCTCGGCCTGTATGCACCGGGCATCGGCGACGAGCCGGCGTTCCATGCACCGGTGGAGATGCCGCCTTCGAGCGACGGTTTCCACCGCGTCTCGCTCGAATGGGACCCGCAGAAGATCCGCTGGACCATCGACGACGTGGCGGTGAAGGCGGTGCTCCGCGCCGACTTGCCCGCCGGTGCGCGCGATGTCTTCGAGCAATGGCCTTTCCTGCTGAACCTGGAAGTCGGTGCGGGACCCGAGCCGATGCTCGTCGACCATGTGCGCATCTACCAGAAGGACGAGCTGGCCGCCTTGTCGCGCGAGCGGCTTGCGGCCTGGAAGACGGCGATGAGCGGCAGCGACACGGTGAACGTCGCGGCACCGGCCTCCCGTTCCGTGGCGAGGCCGGCGCCGGCGCGCAAGGCAGGCGAACCGGCCGTGCGTGCGCGCGTCGTCATCTGCGAGCGCAACAAGTTCGGCTTGATGATGTGCTATTGAGCATTGATCGCAAGAACGGCACGATCAAACGCAACGGCGCGACTGCGGCTACGCCAGCGTGAGAACACCATCCACGGGTCACTTCACAGGAGACATCAGTGGATCAGATTCATCGGCGTTCATGCACCGTCCTGGCGGCGCTCTTCAGCGCGGTGGCGCTCGCGGCTTGCGGCGGCGGAGGGTCGGGCAGCCCTTCACCGGCGGCCTCTGCGCCACCGCCGGCCCCGGTGCCGGCACCGCCCTCCGGTCCTTCGTCGGCCGACGTCGCATTCGCAACCCCTGCGAGCGCAACGGACACCAGCGAGGCCGGCAAGATCGAGACCTACTCGTTTGCCGAGAAGGGCAATCAACTGGTTCCCGGTACGGTGACCTATGCCTCGAGCGAGGTCAGCTTCAGCGCGTCGCTGTCGGGCGACCAGGCCTATGCCGGCACGGCGATCCGGGTCTACGCGCCCGGCAATACCGGCGCCGCACCGGTCAGCGCCTTCAACGCATCGGGTTTCACCAAGCTGAAGATCCAGCTGAAATCGTCGAGCGATGGCGTGCTGTCGATCAAGCTCCAGCCGAGCCCCGTGGCGGCCGACGGCTGCACGGCGACGGCCCAGGCGATCGTCAACGCGACCCAGTCCGAACTCGTCATCGATCTGAACGACACGATGTTTCCGCTGCCGGACTACTGCAATGGCGCCGGCTCGAAAGTCGGCAGCGTCAAGGCCGGCCTCTTCGCGATCGACGTGATCAACAGCGCCACCAGCACGGGCTCGCACGACCTGGCCGTGGGCACCGTGAAGCTCGCCCCCTGATCACGCACGACAACCAACAACGAGGAGACAAGCATGATCAATTCCATCGTCAAGGGCGCCTTCGCCGCGGTGCTGGCCATGGGCCTGCACCTGAGCGCGCAGGCCACCAACTTCTTCGACGGCTTCGACGGCTCCGGCGGGCCCAACGGATCGGCCTGGGAGACCGCCAACTGGGCCAATGGCGACATCTTCGGCTGCACCTTCGCCTTCAGCGAAGCGTGGCTGACGGGGTGGGGCGGGCTGGACCTGAACGTCAACGGCAGCAACCGCAGCGCCGTGAAGTGCGCTGAAGTGCGCACCTGGCAAAGTTTCCAGTACGGCAAGTTCGTGACCCGCATGCAACCGGGCACCATCCCCGGCGGCAACAGCTCGTTCTTTCTCTACACCGGCAACGCGGGCACGTCCAACCACTTCGAGATCGACATCGAGTTCATCAAGGCGGGTACCGTCCTGCACACCAACGTGTGGACGGCCGGCCGGCAGAACTACCAGCAGTTCGCCATCGCCACGGGCTGGAGGACCATCGGCTTCGAGTGGCGGCCGACCTTCGTGCGCTGGTTCCACGTCAACGATGCCGGCGTGGAGATGGAGTTCCGGCGGGTCAACACCTCGATCGCGGCACCGATGCGCCTGATGCTGAACCACTGGGTCGGCAACAACTCGTCCGGCGCCGTCGGCTTCGTGGGGACCTACAACGGGGGCGGCGGTCCGGCCTTCTATGACTGGGTGAAGGTCTCGGATTGAGCCCGTGCACTGATGCGTGAGAGCAGGCCCTGGCGAGGCCCGGCTCCCTCTCGCCGGCCAGGGGGTCCTCAGGGTCGGCGCGCCGCCGTGATCAGCAGTTCGTTGGGACCTTCCCAGCCCGTCGGCGTGTCGAAGGCCCGCAGTTGCTCTCGGATGTCGTCCCATGCAGCCTGGGCACGGGCCGGGCTCAACCCCGCGAGGATCTGGAGGATCGGGCTCGCCGAGCTCCGCACGAACGCCAGGTAGTCGTCGACCGAGGGCATGCGGAACACCGCATCCACCGCCGTGGTCGCGACATCGCGAAACCCGGCTTCCCCGAACAGCGTGTCGATGCGGCCGGGAGACCCCAGGCTGAACAGGCTGCCGGGTGCGCAGGGGTCGCGGGCGGGCAACCCGGCATGCCTGAGCGCCGTGGTCATGAGGATCGCGAGGCAGGGATTTCGCTCGGGTGCCGAAAACACCACGGTGCTCGCGCCGCCCCCGGGCCGCAGCGCGCGATGCATTTCGCGCAGGCCCTGGAGCGGGTCGAGAAACAACATCAACCCGAGCCGGCAGGCCGCCGCGTCGAACGAGGCAGCCTCCACCTGCAGATCCTCGCCGTCGGCCACCCGACAGTGCACCTGCGCGAAGCCGGCGCGCCGCACCCGCTGCTGGGCGAGTGCCACGAGCGCCGGCGACAGATCGGTGGCCACCACGGCGCCTGCGCGCCCGACGCGCTCGGCGATGTCGAGCGTCTGGTCGGCGGCCCCGGCCGCCACGTCGAGCACGCGTGCACCCGGCTTCACGCCGGCCATGGCGATCATCGCGTCGGTCGCATTGCGCAACCAGGTGCGAATCTGGGGCGAATGCGCATCCCAGCCCCGCGCGGCGGCGTCCCAATGCGCTCGCGCCAAGGCCTTGTGTTTCTGGGTGTCTGCTTCGGATGGGTTCATGTCACTCAGCGTACGAGACGGGAAGCGTCTGCGTCAGCCGCAAAGCTGCAAAATGGGGGCCGCAATGGCGCATACCCCTCCAGAGTTCGACTGGGACGACCTGAAGCATTTGCTGGCCGTGGCGCAGCACGGCAGCACGCTCGCGGCGGGCCGCGCGCTCGGCCTGGACCAGTCGACGGTGCAGCGGCGACTGGCCGAACTGGAACGCCGCTTCGGCCAACCCTTGGTGCAGCGGCAGCCCAGCGGCTACCGGCTGACCGAGTTCGGGCAATCCTTGCTGCCGCATGCCCAGCGTGTGGAGGACGCGGTGGCGGCGCTCAAGCAGCACCTGGTGGTCGCCGCCGCCGAAGTCACGGGTGTCATTCGTGTGACCTGCCCGGAGCCCATCGTCTACCGGATCACCCAGTCGACCCTGCTGCAGCGGTTCAGCCAGCGCCATCCCGCACTGCAGGTGCACTTCGTCATGAGCGACAAATACATCGACTTGGCCAAGGGCGAAGCGGATGTGGCGCTTCGCTCGGGCGACACCGACGATGGCGGGCTTGTCGGGCGAAAGATCGGCGATTCGGTCTGGGCGGTCTACGCCAGCACGAGCTACATCGAACGCCACGGACGCCCGCAGCGTGTCGAAGACTTGGCCAGGCATGCCCTCGTCGGGTTCGACGACTCGATGGCAAAGCACCGCATCTCGGCCTGGTTGCGCAAGGTCGCGCCAGACGCGGTGCTTGTCGCACGAAGCAACAGCGTGCTGGGCCTGGTCCATTCCGCCAAGGCGGGGGTCGGCGTGGCCCCGTTGCCGATCGCCCTGGGCGATGCGGAACCCGATCTCGTCCGGGTGATCGAGCCGGTCGCCGAACTCACGCGGATATGGCGCGTGCTGACGACCCCGGAGTTGCGCCGCACCCCGCGCGTTGCTGCGTTCTTTGATTTCATCGTGAGCGAGATCGACACGCTTCGCCCGATCATCACCGGGTAGGTTCGCTGAACTCGATTGAACGATGCCGGCGCCCTCAGGTGCGCCGCGACGAAGCGAGCGCCACCCCGGCAAGCACGAGCACCGTTCCGGCGAACAACGCCGGCGTGAATGGCTCGCCGAGAAACCAGATCCCCATGCCGATGGTCGACACCGGGCCGACCATGCCGATCTGCGCGGCCAGCGAGGAGCCGATGCGCTCGATCGCCATCATCATCATCAACACGGGCGCGACGGTGCAGGCCAGCGCGTTGACGGCGGACAGCCAGAGCACCGGCTCGGGCACCACCAGCGCGCCGAGCGGGCGCACCGCGAAGAAGTGCAAAAGGCAAAACACGCACGCGGCACTTGTCGCGAGCCCCGTGAGCCGCAGGGCGCCGACGCGCCGAACGACCTCGCCGCTTGCCAGCGTGTAGACCGAGTAGCTGACGGCACTGCCGAACACCAACGCCGCGCCAAGTGCAATGTGATCTCCTTCGGCTCGCAGTTCCCAGCCGAAGACCACGGCGGTGCCGGCATAGCTGATCGCCGCGGCCACCCATTGCCGGCGTGTCACCGGGCGCTTGGCCCAGCACACCGACAGCGCCATCACGATGGTGGGGCCGAGGTACAGGATCAGGCGCTCGAGGCTTGCGCTGATGAACATCAGCCCGTAGAAGTCGAGCATGCTGGAGGCGTAGTAGCCGCAGAAGCCCAGGCCCGTCACGGCCACCAGGTCACGACGATGCAGCGGTGCCTTGCCACGCCCGGCCCACGTCGCAAGCAGCACGAACATCGGCAGCGCGATGAGCATGCGCCACGCGACGACCGTCACGGCATCCACGCCATGCTGGTACATCAGCTTGGCCAGAATGGCCTTGCCCGAGAAGCAGATCGACCCGGCCAGGGCGAGTGCGATGCCCAGCCCGGCGGGGCGGGGAACGGCGAGGGCGGGGTGTGCGGCAGGTGCGTTCATCGTCTGCGCACTGTCGCGTCGCCGGTCAATTCTGTAAATTCGTTCTTCAGGAACATTTCCATACGCCAAACCTATGGTCAAACCGACGCTCCAAGCGAGGATCAGATGATCAACTTCCGACTCGTTCGACACCTCTGGCTGTTTCTCGCCGTGGCGGAGGAGCAGAACTTCGGGCGCGCGGCACGACGCCTGGGCATGTCGCAACCGCCGCTGACCGAGCAGATCCAGGTGCTCGAACAGGCACTCAAGGTCAAGCTCTTCGAGCGATCTCGCCGGGGCGCCCAGCTCACGCACGTGGGCCGGGCGATCCTGCCTGCCGTGCGCAAGTTCGCCGACCAGCTGGAGCACCTGGAGATCGCCGTGCGCGAAGCGGTCAGCGGGCAATCGGGGACGCTGACCATCGGTGCCATTTCGTCGGCGCTGCTGGAAGTCGTGCCGCCGCTGCTGGAGCGCCTGCGCAAGCAGCGCCCCGACTTGAGCGTTTCAGTCCGCGAGATCGACAGCGTGGAGGCGCTGCCCGCACTGCGCGCCGGCGACATCGACCTCGCATTCGCCCGCCTGCGAGCCGACAAGGAGCATGCGATCGAGACGATCCCGATGGCCTGCGACCGGCTGGCGGTGGCCTTGCCCGCCTCTCACCCGATGGCCGGCAAGCGGCGCATCAAGCTGGCCAGCCTGTCGGACGAGGTGTTCGTCATGTTCGAGCGTCGCCTGAGCCCGGTGTATTTCGACAGCATCACCGCCGCCTGCCAGGCGCAAGGCTTCTCGCCGCGCATCCTGAGGGAGGTGCGCAGCGTGACGACGCAGGTGGCATTCGTCGGCTGCAACCAGGGCATTGCGCTGGTCCCGTCGGACATGCGCGGGCTGGCGCCCGACAACGTGACCGTTCGCCCGCTCGTGGAGCAGATCGACACGGTGGCGACGGCGGCGGCCTGGAACACGGAGCGATTGACGCCCGCACTGCAGGCCGCCGTGGATGTCATTCGCGGGCATTCGACACCAAGGCGCACGACCGCTGCAGTTGGGTGAGGGGGCCCGATCCAGGTCAGGACCGACTTCTCCTGAGGCTGCCATCGCATCAGGGCGCCGAAGCATGTGCACCCTGGTGTGGATGTGCATGCCGGTGATGGATGTCCGGATAGTGTGGATGCCTGTGCGTGAGGACCTCGTGGTGATGCAGATGCGCATGCGGCTCGTCGCCGCTCCAGGCGAAGGCGTGCTCATGCTGGTGATGTTCGTCGTGCCGGTGTCGATGGGAGTGCTCGAGTGGCTCGTGTGTGTGCTCATGGAGGTGCCGTTCCCGCACGTGCAGCCACACACCCAGTGCCATCAGGGCCGCGGCGCTCCAGAACAATGGGCTTGGCGCGTTGGGCCAGATGACCAGCGAAATGACCACGCCGACCAGTGGCGCCACCGAGAAGTAGGCGCCTGTACGGGCCGTGCCCAACACCCGAAGGCCGACCACGAACAGCGCGAGGCTCAAGCCGTAGCCGAAGAACCCGACAAGCAGGCTGGCGCCGACGGTCGACGGCGCCGGCCAACCCGTCCCACCAGCCAGCGCCAGGGCCGTGTTGCAAGCACCCGCAACGAGACCCTTGATGCCGGCGACGAGCATCGCGTCGTTCGCCGACACCTTGCGCGTCAGGTTGTTGTCGATGGCCCAGCACAGACAGGCGCCCAGGATGAACAGCGCACCCGTCGAGAGGGTGGCGCCTGCGGGCTCCCACGAAAGCAGGACGCCGCCGGCAACGATGGCCACCATGCCGAGGGCGATCTGACGGTCGGCGTTCTCCTTGAACACCAGCCAGGCGATGAGCGCCGTCAGGACGCCTTCGACGTTCAGCAGCAGCGCCGCCGCAGCGCCGGTGGCCTGTGCCAGGCCGAGCATCAGCAGCGCAGGGCCGAGCATGCCCCCGAACACGATGGCGCCCAGCAGCCACGCAATCTCCTTGCGGGGGATTCCGAGCTTCGTTGCCACCTGCCCCGATGCGCGTTCTCGCCCCCAGCGCAAAGCCAGCAGGATGCCCAGGCCCAGGCCGCTGCCCAGGTAGAGCAATCCGGCCAGCATCAGCGCAGGGACGTCGCCGACGAGCAGCTTGGCCAGCGGCGTGCTGGCGCCGAACAAAAGCGCGGCGGCGAGGGCGGGAAATGCGGTGCGAACAGACATCGCGCGAGTTGAGCACAGACCCGATCCGGATCCGACGGCATCCACATTCTTGTAGCAGTCATCATGTTGCGTGATACTTGCTACATGAACGGGTGGCTGATCCTGACCGCAACGCTTCCGACCCACCCCAGCGCGCTGCGGGTCCGCGTCTGGCGGGCCTTGAAGGCGACCGGTGCGGGAACTCTGCGCGAAGGCGTCTATGTTCTCCCCACCGGCGCCCCGACGGCACAAGCCCTTTGGGGCATCGAGCGAAGCATCGCCGAGGCAGGTGCCGACGCGCACATGCTGGTGGTCCAGGCCCGTGACGAGGCACAGGAGAAGTCGTTTCGGGCCCTGTTCGAGCGTTCCGACCTCTATGCCGAGTTGCTGCAATCCGTCAAGGAAGCCCGAGGCGCCATCAGGACGGCCACCGAGGTCGAACTGCACAAGAGCCTTCGAGCACTCGAACAGCAGCTTAAGGCCATCCAGGCCAGTGATTTCTTCCCCGGCAAGGCCGGCGAGAAGGCCGCCGGTGCCCTTGCCGCGCTCCGGCGTGAAGTGGAGTTGCACCTGTCGCCCGGCGAGCCTGCCTCGGCCGAAGCAGATGTCCGGCGCCTGCCGGTCGAGGACTTCCAGGGGCGAACCTGGGCGACGCGCAAGCGGCCCTGGGTCGACCGCCTCGCCACTGCCTGGCTGGTGCGGCGTTTCGTGGACAAGTCTCCAAGGTTCGTCTGGCTTGCCGACCCCAGGAAGTGCCCGAAGTCTGCGCTCGGCTTCGACTTCGACGGCGCCCGGTTCACTCACGTGGGCGACAAGGTCACTTTCGAGGTCGTCGCGCACACCTTCGGCCTCGATGAGGACGCTGCACTCCAACGCATGGGCCAGCTGGTGCACTGCATCGACGTTGGAGGCATCTCCGTCGACGAGGCTGCCGGTGTCGAGATGATGGTTCGAGGCCTGCAGGCACAACACGGCAACGACGACGCGCTGCTCGCGGCCTCGTGCACCTTCTTCGACACCCTGTACGCCGCACTGCGGCTCGCCAGATGACCGACATCCCCACCACCAGCCCGGACGCAGCGCCCGAACCGGTCTCCTTCGGCCAGGCATTTGCCTATTGGCTCAAGCTCGGGTTCATCAGCTTTGGCGGGCCGGCCGGTCAGATTGCCATCATGCACGAGGAGCTGGTCGAGCGACGTCGCTGGATTTCGGAGAACCGCTTCCTGCACGCGCTGAACTACTGCATGGTGCTGCCCGGTCCCGAGGCACAGCAGCTGGCCACCTACATCGGCTGGCTCATGCACCGGACCTGGGGCGGCATCGTCGCCGGCGGCCTGTTCGTGCTGCCGTCGCTGTTCATCCTCATCGCCTTGTCCTGGGTCTACATGGCCTTCGGCACGGTCCCTGCGGTGGCAGGTCTCTTCTACGGCATCAAGCCTGCGGTCACGGCCATCGTCGTGTCGGCCGCGACTCGCATCGGCTCGCGTGCATTGAAGAACAGCTGGCTCTGGGGCATCGCGGTGGCAGCCTTCATCGCCATCTTCGCGCTGAACCTGCCGTTCCCGCTCATCGTCCTGGGGGCGGGCCTCGCAGGATATTTCGGTGGCCGCCATGCACCCGGGAAATTCGCGGCCGGCGCAGGCCATGGCAAGGCGGCCCAGGGCTTCGGCGCAGCCATCATCGACGACCACACGCCCACGCCGGCGCATGCGCTCTTCACATGGAAGCGCTTCTGGCGCGTCCTCGCCGCGTGCCTCGGGTCGTGGGCGGTTGCGCTCGCAGGGCTGATCCTCTTCCATGGCTGGGACGGCGTTCTCACGCAAATGGCGTGGTTCTTCACCAAGGCTGCACTGTTGACGTTCGGTGGCGCCTACGCAGTGCTGCCCTATGTCTATCAAGGCGCCGTGGACCACTACCACTGGCTCACCGGGCTGCAGATGATCGACGGGCTGGCACTCGGGGAGACGACGCCGGGCCCGCTCATCATGGTCGTCTCGTTCGTCGGCTTCGTCGGCGGCTGGACGAAGGCCATCCTCGGAACGGACTCGCTGTTCCTGTCCGGCGCGATTGCGGCGGTGGTCGTCACCTTCTTCACCTTCCTGCCGTCGTTCCTCTTCATCCTGCTCGGCGGCCCCTTCATCGAGTCAACGCACGGCAACCTGAAGTTCACGGCACCGCTGACCGGCATCACCGCTGCAGTCGTGGGCGTCATCGGCAACCTCGCCGTGTTCTTCGCTTACCACGTGCTGTGGCCGGCGGGCCTGTCGGGACGCTTCGAGTGGCCGGCGGCCGTCATCGGCATTGCCGCGGCAATCGCATTGATCCGCTTCAAGGTCGGCGTCATCCCGGTGGTTCTCGTATCGGGCCTGTGCGGCCTGGCGCTGAGCCTCGCACCCTGATGGCTCCTTGCGCCGTTGGAACGATCTGCGGGAACACGACCCGGACCTCCAGCCCGCCATGTCCCGTCGGGGTGTGCAGGCTGACGCTCGCGTGGTGGCGTTCGGCGATCGCGCGCACGATGGCCAGGCCCAGTCCGCTGCCGCCGCCTTCGGGGGCGAGGGAATGCGCGTCCGCGCCCCGGTAGAAGCGGTCGAACACCCGTTCGCGCTCGGCCACCGGGATGCCCGGGCCGTTGTCGACGATGCGAAGACGGGGTCGCCCGTCCTGCAGGTCTGCATCGACGTCGACCACGCCGCCCGGCGGCGTGTACCGCAGCGCGTTCTCGACCAGGTTGTCGAGCAGCACGCGCAGCTGATGGGCGTCGGCCTGCACGGCGATGTTGGAACCCACGCGCGCCCCGAGGTCGATGCGGCACAGCTCGGCCTTCAGCGAGAAGTCCGAGACAGCGCAGCGCACCAGGTCGTCCAGGCTGACCTGCTCGACGCGCATGACCTGGCCATCGGGCTCCGAGCGCGCCACGGCCAACAACTGCTGCACCATCCGCTCCGAGCGGATCACCCCCTGCTCCAGTTCGTCCAGCGCATCCTGGCGCGCGGCCGGGCTGTCCGAACGGCGCAGCAGGTGCACCTGCAGGCGCAGCGCCGTCACCGGCGTGCGCAGCTCGTGCGCGGCATCGGCGAGGAAGCGCCGCTGCGCCGAGAACGCTTCCGACAGGCGGCCGAGCAGCTCGTTGATCGACTGCACCAGCGGCTTGATCTCGCGCGGCACGCCGTCGGTGGCGATCGGCAGCATCGAACGCGCGCTGCGCGCCGCCACGTCGCGTGCCGCATCCCCCAGCGGCTGCAGGCCGCGGCGCAGCCCGAACAACAGCAGGCCGCCGAGCACGACGACCAGCGCCAGCATCGGCGGGAACACCTTGGCCGCCGATTCGGCGGCCATCTGGTGCCGCTGCGACACGCGCTGCGCCGCTTGCGCGACGCCGTCGGCGGCCACGCTCGAATGGACGATCCAGGCCTCGCCGTCGACGTCCAGGCGGGCCAGGCCCTCGGTCCGCGAGAACGGCAGCTTCACGCGCGGGTCCGACGCATAGACGCGCACGCCGTCGGCGGTCCAGGTGAGCGTGACGATCTCGACGTCCTCGGGCGTGTCGCTGCGCTCGGGCAACACCAGCGCATCGTGGCGGCTCGCATCATAGGCCGCCCGGTGATAGCGTGCGATCGACTGCGCGACGTTCTTCAGGTCGGCGTCGAACACCTCGTTCATCTCGTCCAGCGTGACCACGTAGGTGACGATCGCGACCAGCAGGCCCCCCAGCAGCAGGGCGCCCATCAGCCAGGCCAGCAGGGTGCGTTCGATCGAGCGCATCAGCGTTGCGTCGCCGGGACTCTCATGGCGAAGAGGTGGAAGTTGTCCATCGGGGGGCGGCCATGTTGCGCCGTCCGGCCTTAGCCGCGACTTAGAGCCCCGGCCTGCGGCTCAGAAGCTGCGCTTGGCCTCGACGATGAACTGCACCCGCTTGATCGACTTGTCGCCGTCCATCGGGAAGGCCGCGTCCACGTGGACGACGGTGCCCAGGCCCGAGCGGCTGTTGCCCAGGCGCAGCCCGACGCCGGCGTCGCGCAGCAGGCCCTGGGCCGAGTCGCCCGGCAGCACCCCGTCCCAGGTGCGGCCCATGTCGTAGAACACCGCGCCGCCGACGTGGAACAGCCGGAACGGGAACCAGTCGGAGAAGGCGCGCTGCTCGATCGTGGCCAGCCAGCGCCCGCTGCCGCTCTGGTAGCGCAACGGGTAGCCGCGCAGCCCGGTGTCGCCGCCGAGCGTGATCTGCTGGTCGGGGTCGAGGCGCACGCCGCGGTCGATGCCGATGCTGGCGAACAGCGTGCGTTGCGGCGATTGCCGCAGGTACCAGCGCGCCGACAGCTTGAACAGCCCGCCGCTCACGCCTTCGCGTTCGACGCGACCTTCGGCGGTGCCCGCCAGCAGCCAGGTCTGCGACGGGCTCGTCATCCAGCCCTTCGAGAAGCCGGTGTCGAACACGCCGGCGCTGCGGTCGGAGCCGAGCCGGCTCGAGGCCGCGCCGAGCCGGCCGCGCACGTTCCAGCCCAGCGCGATGTCCTCGGTCTTGCCGATCTGGTCCTGGTTGTGCGTCGCGATGAACTGGTCCTCGACCCAGCCGAAGCCGACCCACGGGTACAGCAGCCGCCGCCCGGCCGGCGCGACGCTGGCGATGCCCGGGTCGGACAGCGTCGCGTAGCGGCGCTCGTCGAAGCTCAGGCCGGCCGTCCAGCGCAGCGCGGCGCCGTCGTGCAGGCCGTCGGACCGGCCGAACCAGGCGGTGGCCCGCCGGTCGCGCACGTCGTACTGGTTGACGACCTGGCCTTGCGAATAGACCGAGTCCACGCGGCGCTCGTCGCGCAGCGAGAGGCCGCCGGCGCGCCGCGTGTCCAGCGCATAGAAGGGCTGTTCCAGTGCCAGCTTCTGCGCGCGCCCGTCGCTGTTGTCGTCGTATTCGCCGAACAGCGTCCAGCGGCTGCCGAACAGCTGGTTGTCCTGGTAGGACAGGGCCTTGGACCGGCGGTCGACGCCCGAGCTGATGTCCAGCCCGACCTGCTTGCCCAGCCCCAGCAGGTTGGTCTCCTGGATGCCGATGCTGCTGCTGTTGCGCCCGCCCTTGCGGCCGAACGAGATGCCCGGCTTCAGCGTCCACACGTCCTGCGTCGACACCACGAGGTCGACCGTGCCGTCGTGCACCGCGGCCACGCGGATGCCGGCGTCGCGCAGGTAGCCGTCGGCGCGCAGCGCGCGCTCCGATTCGCGCAGCAGCCGGGCGTCGTAGCGGTCGCCGGGCTTGAACAGCAGCTGCTGCTCGATGGTCTCGCGGCGCGTCTGGATGTGCAGCCAGTTGGCGAAGCGGAACAGGGCGTTGTCCTCTTCGTCGAGACGGGTGTCGAAGATGTCGAGGTTGTCGATGCGGATCTCGCCGATGACCGCGCCGGATCGTTCCAGGCTCTCGTCGGTCGGCAGGTCGGCGACCGCGGCGGCAGGGGCCTCGTCGCCGGCCTGCGAGGCCGACGGGTACGACGCTGCCCAGGCGACCAGCGCGGCGAGCAGGCCGGCAGGAAGGGCAGGGAGGCGGTGGATCGGGCTCGGCATGGACGCACTGTGCGGAGCCAAGGATTAGTCGCTCCTTAAGCGGCGCGACTCAGTGCCCCGGATCGTGGGGGATTGCACGCAAAGCGGCCCGGTGAGGTGCAGCAGCGTGAAGCCGCCGACCACGGTGCGTTCCGTGACGCAACCAAGCTGCGCCAGGGCGCCTGTGTCCTCCTGGCGCAGGACGATGAATCCGCCGCTTGCAGCGACGCGCTCCAGCGCCTCGGCGGCGCTGCCCGCAAACTGGGCCTGGCCGCCGCTGTAGAACGATGCGGAGTCCATCCGTTCCGTCACGAACACCAACGGCTCGTTGCCTCGAGGGCGATGGGCTGCCCACGCGCCGACCACCTCCTTGGCGGAGCGGGCGTTGAACAAGCCGGTGTGTTCGGCTTGCACGGCGGTCGCCAGCGCGCCGCCTGTCGACACCACGAGGCCTGCGACGACCCACGCCTGCATGCGTGCTGCCCCGACGCGTCCGCGCAGCCATTGGCTGGTCCACAAGGCCATCGCCGGCAGGGCGGGCAAGGCGTACGGCAGGATGATGTTGCGCGCGGCCGTGAAGAACACCAGCGGGGCGAGCGACCAGCAGGCGAGGTAGAGGCGCCACGAGCGCGGGTCGGCATCCAGGCCGTGCAGGTCGGGCGTGGAGGTCCTGCGCTCGAGGGCGACCGCGAACAGCACCAGCGGCCACGGCAGCGTCGACGCCAGCGCGAAGATCCAGATCGTGCCGGGCGGGAAGGCATGGGCGAATCCGTAGCGGTCTCCCGACCACCCGGGGGTGACGAAGCGGTGCCAATGTTCCCCGACGATGAAATAGTCGAGGAAGCCCGGCGTCTTCAGCTCCGCCGCGATGTACCAGCAGCCCGCGACCGCCGCCGACAGGGCCAGCCCGATGAGCCACGGCACGTCGTCCCACACGCGGCGCAGCTGCCGCGTTCCCGCGGCCCATGCCAGCGTGGGCAGGCCGACCAGCAGCAGGACGAGCGGGCCCTTGGCCAGCAGACCCACCGCCAGGCCGACGAACAGGAATGCGCATCCGGTGCGGCGGCGCGGCCCGTGCAAGGCCTGCCAGAGGCCGCTCATCGCCAGCGTCGTGCCGACCACGAGCGCCTCGTCGGTCATCACGGCACCGGCCGCGAGCAGCGACAGGGCCGCACCGGCGAGCAGGGCGACGCAAGCCAGCGGCGGCGTGTCGCGGCGAGAGCTTGCGAGTCGCCCGCAGAGCACGGCGACGACGACCATGCACAGGAAGTGAGGCAGCCGCGCTGCGAACTCGTTGACGCCGAAGCACTTCATGCTCAGGGCGGTCAGCCAGAACGACAACGGCGGCTTGGCCCAGAACGGAACACCGCGGTCGTGCCACGGCGTGATCCAGTCGTTGAGCTCGAGCATCTTGCGGCTGACCTCTGCATAGCGCGCCTCGGTCGTGTCCATCAGCGGCAGCCACGCCATGCCGAGAAGGCGCAACAGCACCAGGGCACAGACCAGCAGCAGCAAGGCACGGGTCGTGCGCTCGACGGCACCGCGGTCGAACGCAGGGGCGCGTGCAACCGAGGCGTCTGCCGCCGCGATCGGCAGCTCGGGACTCAGCGGGAAGCTCATCGAACCGATGTTGGTCCGGTGCGCTTAGCCAAGCCTTAACGGCGCCTTAGGCGAGGCTTAAGAGGCACGTCGACGCGGCGCGCGGGGCCGTGGCGTGCCGCGGAGGCTCCTCGCTAGAATATGAGTGAAAGTAATTCGCATTTGCCTTCACTCAGCCTGGAACCTTCATGTCCCTGCTTCGCCTGTCCCTGCTCGGTGCCGTTGCGCTCGCCTTGTCCGTGTCCGCGCACGCCGATGAAAACCTGTTCGGCTACGTGCGCGGTGCCGAGACCTTGCCCAAGGGAGAGGCCGAGTTCTACCAGTGGGTCACGCAGCGCTCGAACAAGGGCGCGGGTACCTACCGCGCGATCGACACCAAGTCGGAGATCGAGTACGGCGTCACCGACCGCTTCCAGGTGTCGGCGGAGCTCAACGGCCTGGGCATCAACACCTCGGGCCTCGTGATCAACGGCTACCTGCCGCGCGACGAGAAATACGGCCTGCGCCTGCAGGGCATCGAACTGGGCGTCAAGTACAACTTCCTGAGCCCGGCGAAGGACGACTTCGGCCTGTCGATGACGAGCAGCCTGGAGTACGGCTTCCTCGACGTGCACTCCGGCCAGAAGAAGCGCGAGATCGAGTTCGAGACCCAGCTGCAGGCGCAGAAGTACTTCATGGAAGGCCAGCTCGTCTGGGTCGGCAACGTGGGCCTGCGCGCCGCCTACGAGAAACGCAAGGCGATCGCCGACCTGCCGGACGGCTACGACTGGCCGACCGATCCGGAGATGGAGATCAACTTCAAGTACGGCACCGGCCTGTCGTACCGCTTCGCGCCGGGCTGGTTCATCGGCGCCGAGGCGGTGCACGAGACCGAGTACGAGACCGAGGTCGGCCTCGAACGCTGGTCGCTGTTTGCCGGGCCTTCGCTGCATTGGGCCGGACAGCAATGGTGGGCGACCCTGACCGCCTTCAAGCAGGTGCGCGGCGGCGGCGAGCGCTACGACGGCCAGTCCGATGCGCATCTGCACTTGATCGAGAAGACCAAGAACGAAGTGCGCATCAAGGTCGGCTACAACTTCTGAGGTGCATGCAGCATGAAGGCACGCGACTGGTCGGTGTTCCTGTTGCCGGGCGTTGCGCTGGTGACGCCGGCCTTTGCAGTCGACTACCTCAGCGCCGCGCAGGCGCAGACCCTGTTGTTCCCCGCGGCGAAGGATTTCGTCGAGCAGCCGCTGAAGTTCAACGACGAGCAGCGGGACCGCATCAAGTCGGCCTCCGGCCTGCGCCAGCGGTGGGATGAGCAGAAGGTCTGGCGCGTCGAGCGCGATGGCGCGCTGCAGGGCTGGATGCTCGTCGACGAGGTCATCGGCAAGCACGAGTTCATCACCTATGCCACCGCGATCTCGCCGGACGGGCACGTGCTGGGCGTGGAGATCATGAGCTACCGCGAGACGCATGGCGGCCAGGTGCGCGATGCCGCCTGGCGCAAGTCGCTGGTGGGCAAGACCCTGGCGGATCCCTTCAAGCTCGACCAGGACGTGCCCAACATCAGCGGCGCGACGCTGTCGTGCCGCAACGTGATGGACGGCGTGAAGAGGCTGCTGGCCATCCACAAGTTGTTCCTGGCCCCCCATGCCTGAAGCACGCCGCATGCGTCCACTGCTCGGCACCTATGTCGAGGTGGCGGCGCGTGCCGATTCGCAGGCCGACGCGGAGCGCGGCCTGCGGCTTGCCTTCGAGGCGATCGACGAGGTGCAGGGGCACATGAGTTTCCACGCCCCGGCCAGCGACCTGACACGCCTGAACCGTGCGCCGGGGCGCGACGTGGTGCTGCATCCGCTGACGCTGCGCGTGCTGCGCCTGGCGCGCGCCGCGATGCGTGCGAGTGGCGGCGCCTTCGACTGCACCGTCGGCGGCCTGCTGGTGCGCCAGGGCGCGCTGCCGGACCACGGTGGGCCGGCCCCGCTGCCGCGCGGGACCGATGCCGACATCGTCATCGGTCGCGGCCGGGCACGACTGCGGCGGCCGGTGCGGCTGACGCTGGACGGCATTGCCAAGGGCTTCGCGGTCGACCATGCGATCCGCCGCATGCAGGGATGCGGCGTGGCCAGCGGCTGGGTCAATGCCGGCGGCGACCTGCGCGTGTTCGGCGACCTCGCGTTGCCGGTGCACCGGCGCGAACTCGACGGCACGCTGCAGCCGCTGGGCACATTGCGCGATGCGGCCGTCGCCAGCACGCGCGTCAGTGAACCGGGGGCGGCGGATGAGTCCTTCCCCGCCTGCATCGTCGCGCCGCCGGCCCGGCAGGCGCAGCCCGGCGTGTGGACGGTGCTCGCGCGCACGGCCTGGCGTGCCGATGCCCTGACGAAGGTGGCTGCCACCGCGGTCGCCAGCGAGCGCCGCGGGCGGATAGAGCAACTGGGCGGCAGCCTGATCGAGCCGGGGGGCTGCGCATGAAAGGCTATCCGCGCTGGTTCGTGCCGGCCCTCGTCGGGGCCATGCTGCTGATGCTGCTCAGCGGCGCGCTGCTGGCGCCGACCACGCTGGTCCTGCGTGCCGAGCTGACCCTGCCCTGGCGGCTGGCGTCGGGTGCGCGCATCGGCTGGGCGGCCGCGCATGCGGCCGGTGGTTTTGCGCTGCTGATGCTGGTGGGAGCGCTGTGGAGCGTCCACATGCGATCGGGCTGGCGCCGTCGCCGCCAGCGCGCCAGCGGCTTGGTGCTGGGCGTGCTGCTGCTGGCGCTGGCGGCGAGCGCGGTGATCATCTACTACGCCGGCGACGAGGCCATCGGCACGGCCGCCGCCTTCCTGCACCTGGGCCTGGGCCTGCTGCTGGTGCTGCCGTTCGGCTGGCACTGGCTGAGAGGCCGAGGCAGCCGGGCCGCCTGACGGGCATCGCTCGGGATGCCGGGCGGCGTCACCGTCGCGTCTCGCCGCCCGAGCAGCTGGTTTCCTGCAGCGCGCAAAGCCGGTCGACCCAGGCGCGCAAGCGCCCGGCGGGCAACCCCGCGCGGGCCGCCGGCGTCACGACCAGCGCGCGGCGCACGTCGTCGGGCAGGCGATCGGGCGCGAACTCGACCTGCGCCCATGCCCCTTTGCAGTCCACCAGCTGTCCCGCCGAGACCATCGCGTCGTTGTCGAAGCTCTCGCCATCGCCCAGCTTCAACCAGGTGGGCGAGCCTGCATCCGGGCGGGCATGGCCGCGCACCGCCTGCGACTTCACCGTGAGCTTGCGTCCGCTGACCCAGCCTTCGCCGCCGAACATCGGCCGTGCGGGCTGGCCGGTGAGCGCCTCGTTGTCGCGCGCCCGGGCGATGCGGAACCAGCCGTCGCTCACGCCGAGCACCTCGACCTCGACGCGCACGCGCAAGCCGCCGTTCGCCTCGTCGACGAGCGTCGGCGGCAGCGTGCCCAGCACGGGTGCCTGCGTGCCGGCGGCGGCCCGCACGTTCAGTCCCGCGGGGTCGGTCTCTTCGACGAAGGCGCCGAAGCTGCATGCCGTGCGGGCCGGTGCGGCGGTCGCGGCCGGGGCCGAGGCCGTGCCGGGGCCGGCGATGACCGGCGCGTTCGACATGCAGCCGATCAGCAGCGCGCACGCGGCGAGTCCGCCGGAGACCGTGCCCCGGCGGGATGCGGCTTCAGCGCGCATTGATGAGGACATAGCAGAACGAGGTGGGTTGCCCGAGCGTGGCGAGGAACTGCGCGTAGATGTCCTTCGGCAAGGTCTGGCAACCGGCCGACCAGGTGTTCACGTCGCGCGTCGCGATGTCGCCGCCGCGGTGGATGTACATCGAGCGGCCGGCGCCCTTGGCGTCGATGCGCTTCGGGTCGTCGCGCAGGAAGAAGCCGTCGCCGTTGGTGTCGCGCTCGGCCACCTGGTCGGTCGACGACTGGAAGGCGCGGCCGCCCAGGAAGCCACCCAGCTTCTCACGGAACACGTAGGTGCCTTCGACCAGCCGTCCGGCATCGGCGATGCCGTCCTTGTCGATGTCGACGCCATCGGCCTTCTTGAACTTCACGTCGGCGTAGCGCGCATCGACGCGCGTGCCGTTGGCTGCCGGCGCGGCACGCTGGGCGTACTGCGCACCAGGCTCGGTGCAGCCGGGGAAGAACCGGGCCGACCGCAGGCCGCCGCGGCCGTTCAGCACGACGATGTGGTCGTCGTAGAGACCTCTTCCGTTGTTGGCGAGCGTGGAGGTGTCCCGGCGCAAGGCCACCACCAGCGGGCGCCCTTCGCGCAGCGCCCGGCGGGCCGCCGCAGCACCTCGTTGGCGGACCAGGCTCGCGCAGTAGGCATAGCCCAGGCGGGGCGAGAAGAACGGCAGGCGCGGCATCGGCGGCTTCTGCGAGCGCTGCGTCGACCAGGTGAACAGCAAGGCCGTGCCCCGCGGCCGGCTGCGCAGCGCATCCCGCGTGGCGGGGCGCAGGCCCTCGAGGATCAGGGCGCCCCAGGCGGCGCCCAGCTCGTCGCCCAGGCGCCGCGAGCGGGCATCCCACAGCGCCAGCGCCGCGTCGACGTCGGTGACGGCGAGGGATGTGAACTCTTCGGTGAGCTGGTCGAGGTCGGGTTCGAAGTCGTGGGTTGGCGTGGGCATCGTCATTCGTCCGCAAGCGCATCGCAGCCGCGATGCCGTCGGTCGATTATGAAAGTGCCCAGCGGGACGGCAGGCGCCATTCGGCGGCGACTCGTGACGAAGTGAAACGGATGCACCCCCGCTTTGCGGGGGCTGGCGCAGGTCAGCGGCGGTGGGAGCTGCGTGCCGCCTGCAGCAACGCCCGCACCTCGTCGTCACCGGTCTGCGAGAAATCCTCGTACCAGCAGCCGACCGCGCGGAACGGCTCGGGCTGGGTGGCACAGACCACCTCGTCGGCATCGCGGCGCAAGGCTTCGCAGGTCTCGCGCGCGCCCGTCGGCACCGCGACCACCGTGCGCGCCGGTTGCAGCGCGCGCAAGGCCAGCAAGGCCGCGCGCATCGTCGAGCCGGTGGCCAGGCCGTCGTCGACCAGCAGCACCGTGCGCCCGTCGACCGCGAGCGGGGGCCAGCCCTCGCGGTACAGCTGCTCGCGGCGTGCCAGTTCGAGTTGCTCGGCTTGCACCACCGCGTCGATCTCGTCCGGCCCGATGCCCAGCATCCGCACCACGCCGTCGTTCATCACGCGCAGGCCGCCGCTCGCGATCGCGCCCATCGCGAACTCGCCCTGGCCGGGCACGCCCAGCTTGCGCACGACGAAGACGTCCAGCGGAACCTGCAGCGCGAGTGCGACCTCGTAGCCGACCGGCACGCCGCCGCGCGGCAGTGCGAGCACCAGCACGTCGGATCGCCGCGCATGGGCCGACAGCTTGCGGGACAGCACGCGCCCCGCGTCGCGGCGGTCGCTGAACAACGGATCGCGCATGGCTCAGCGCTTCTGCCAGACCTTCACGTAGTCGACCTCCATGCTGACCGGAAAGATGGTGTCGTCCACCGCACCGCCCATGTCGCCGCCGATGGCCAGGTTCAGCAGCAGGTACTGCGGCTTGTCGAAGGGCCAGCTGGCCGTGCCCTGATGCTTGTTGGTGTAGGTGTGGAAGGGCTTGTTGTCAACGCCGATCACCAGGCTCTCGGGCGTCCAGGTCAGCTGGTAGTTGTGGAAGGCCGTGCAGGCGTCGCTGACCTGCGTCTGGCTGCCGTCGCCGAAGGTGCCGGCGGTCGACGTGGTGTGGATCGTGCCTTCGATCGCGGTCGGGTTCTTGCCGACCTGTTCCATGATGTCGATCTCGCCGCCGGCCGGCCACGCGCCGGTCGTGCCCAGCATCCAGATCGCCGGCCAGGTGCCGCGGCCGCAGGGCAGCTTGGCGCGGATCTCGAAGAAGCCGTAGGTCCAGCTGGCCTTGCCGTTGGTGATCAGCCGGGCCGAGCTGTAGTCCTGGCCGCCGTAGTCCTTCGCGCTCGTGAGCCGTTCCTTGCGCGCGGTGATCACCAGCTTGCCGTCGGCGATGCGCGAGTTCTCGGGGCGTGCCACGGCGTAGTACTGCAGCTCGTTGTTGTACCAGCCCGTCGCGTTGGCCTCGGTGTCGTAGACCCACTTGCCGGCGTCCGGCAGCGTGCCGGTGTCGAAGTCGTCGGACCAGACGAGCGAGTAGCCTGCCGGCGCGTTGTCCGGCGCGGGCGAAGGAGCGGGAGCAGGCGCAGGCGCAGGCGCAGGAGCAGGAGCGGGAGCAGGAGCAGGAGCAGGAGCAGGAGCAGGAGCAGGAGCAGGCGGTGTCGCGCCGACAGGTGCCGGTGCGGGCGTGTCGTCGCTGCCGCCGCAGGCGGCCAGGGCCAGCACGCCGGCGCACAGTGCCGCGGCACGTGCCAGTGAATGACGCAGGGTGGGGTGGGTGTGCATGGGTTTTCCTCCGGCGCGCAGCATGGCGCATGCGCTGCCCGAAAGCCGCAAGCAAGGCGTGAAGAGCGCTACACCATGTAGCCGCTCCCGTACCATAGCGGTGCCTCGCCGCCCGATTATTAGCAAACAGCCGCAGCAGCCATGCCCGCCAAGTCTTCGACCCGGAGTGCCGGGAAGGCACCCGCCGAGCCCGGCCGTCGCGTCACGATGACCGACGTCGCGACGCAGGCCGCAGTCTCCCAGTCGACCGTGTCGCTGGTGCTGAACGGCATGACCGGCACCAAGCTGTCCGACGAGACGCGCGCCCGGGTGCTGCGGGTGGCCGCCGAACTCGGCTACCGGCTGCCCGACCGGCGCGCCGCCGCGCCGGTGCGCCGCGGTGCGGCCCGCAGCGCCGCCGCCAGCCCGCTGGTGCTCTACCTGGTCGACGAGATCTCCACCAGCCCGCACCCGGTGCTGTCGATCGACGGCGCGAAGGACGAGGCCTGGGCCCAGGGCGCTCTGGTGGCGGTGTTCGCGACCCGCTCCAATGCCGGCATCGAATCGGCCGTGCTCTCGGCCATGCTGGCCAACCCGGCGCTGGCCGGCGTCATCTACTCCACCATCTTCACGCGCGAGATCACCGTGCCGCCGCCGCTGCTGCGCGTGCCGACCGTTCTGTTGAACTGCCACGAGCCGGAAAAGACCCGCAGCGGCGGCGAGCCGCGGTTCTCGTCGGTCGAGCCGTCCGAGGTGCTGGGCGGCTTCGTCGCCACCGAAAGCCTGCTCGAGGCGGGCCACCGCCGCATCGCCTTCATCAACGGCGAACCCTGGATGGACGCCGCGCGCGACCGCCTGAAAGGCTATCGCCGCGCGCTCGCCACCGCCGACATCGCCTACGACGCCTCGCTGGTGCGCGAAGGCGACTGGCAGGTCGCCTCCGGCCACGAGCACACGCTGTCGCTGATGAAGCAGCCGCGCCCGCCGGGCGCGATCTTCTGCGCCAACGACCTGATGGCCGTCGGCTGCCTCGAAGCCCTGCGCCAGCTCGGCAGGCGCGTGCCGCAGGATGTCTCGGTGATCGGCTACGACGACCAGGAGATCGCGCGCCATACCAGCCCGCCGCTGTCGACGCTGGTGCTGCCCAACTACGAGATGGGCCGGCTGGCCGCCGAGATGCTGCTGGCGCAGATCGCCGCGCCCGACGGCCGGCGCCGCCGCGTCAAGGTCGACGGCCGCCTGGTGCCGCGCGGCACCGTCGCCGCGCCGGCGCGCTGAATCCCCCGCTGACCCTGTCGCTGTCACGGGTGCTTGCAAACCCCGGTAGCCAAGGTGCTGCCGTTTCACTAATATTTGTGGATTATTAGTGATGGCCGTGCGCCCGCACGAGCCGTCCGTCATCGAGCTGGCGCCGCAAACACCCGTTCCGAGGCAACAGAAGGAGACACGATGAAAACGACCTACCGGCGATGGCTGGCGAGCCTGCTCGTCCCATGGATCACCGCGGGCTGCGGTGGCGGATCCGACACGAGCCCTGCGGCCGAGGCGGCCGCGCACGAGACCGCGAAGGCAGCCGTCGCGCGGCTGACCACGCCGTGGACGGCGGCGGCCCTGCAGGCCCCGGTGCCGCTGCCCGAATACCCCCGCCCGCAGCTGACGCGCGGCGAGTGGCTGAACCTGAACGGCCTGTGGAGCTACAACGGCGGCAGTGCCGCGCCGAATGCCGACAACCCGCCCGCCACCGCGCCCGGCTTTCCGGCCAACCCGGAGCAGATTCGCGTGCCGTACCCGGTGGAGTCCTACCTGTCCGGCATCCAGCGGATGAACGAGCGCAACCTCTGGTACCGGCGCACCTTCACCGTGCCGGCCGGCTGGAACGGCCGGCGCGTGAAGCTGAACTTCGGCGCGGTCGACCGCAAGGCCACCGTCTACGTGAACGGCCGGCAGGTCGGCCAGCACAGCGGCGGCTACGACGCCTTCAGCTTCGACGTCACGCCCTTCCTGCGCAGCGGGAGCAACGAGCTGGTGGTGGGGGCCTTCGATCCGACCACGGGCGACGACATGCTGGGCAAGCAGACGCTGAGCCCCGGCGGCATCTTCTACACCCCCAGCTCGGGCATCTGGCAGACGGTGTGGCTGGAGCCGGTGGCGGCGCCGCACATCACGCGGCTGGACATGACGCCGGACGTGGCCGGCAACCGGCTGCGCATCACCGTGCGCGGCAGCAACCTGGCGGGGCAGGCGATCGAAGCGGTCGCGTCGAGCGGCGGCGTGCAGGTGGCCAGTGCGAGCGGCAGTGCCGACGCCGAGTTCAGCCTGCCGGTGCCGAACGCGCGCCTGTGGTCGCCCACCGATCCGTTCCTGTACGACCTGAAGGTCCGCGTGCGCAGCAACGGTGCGGTGGTCGACGAGGTCGGCAGCTACTTCGGCATGCGCTCGATCTCGATCGGCACCGTCGACGGCGTGCCGCGCCCACTGCTGAACGGCAAGTTCGTGTTCCAGTACGGCCCGCTCGACCAGGGCTTCTGGCCCGACGGCCTGTACACCGCGCCGACCGACGATGCGCTGAAGTCCGACCTGCAGGCCATCAAGGACCTGGGGTTGAACATGGTGCGCAAGCACATCAAGGTGGAGCCGCAGCGCTGGTTCTACTGGGCCGACCGGCTGGGGCTGCTGGTGTGGCAGGACATGCCGCATGCCTGGGACGCCGAGTCGAACGCCGCGGTGCGTGCGAAGGTCGAGGCCGAAGACCGCGAGATCGTCGACGAGCACCGTTCGTCGCCGGCCGTGGTGACGTGGGTGATCTTCAACGAGAGCTGGGGCGATTTCGACATGGTGCGCATGGCCAACCAGTTCAAGGCCTGGGACCCGAGCCGGTTGGTCAACACGCATTCGGGCATCAACTTCGCGCCGGGCGACCAGGGCGTGGGCGACCTGATCGACAACCACGACTACCCGGGCCCGAGCGCGCCGCCGTGGCAGCCGAACCGCGTGTCGGTGCTGGGCGAGTTCGGCGGCAACGGCCTGCGCGTCGACGGCCACATGTGGAACCCGGCGTCGACCTGCTGCTACAACCTGTACCCCGACTCGGCGACGCTGACCGGCGTCTACCTGTCGCAGGTCGACGGGCTGCGCGAGCTGGCCGCGACGAAGGGCTTGAGCGCGGCGGTGTACACCGAGATCTCCGACGTCGAGGACGAGTTGAACGGCTTCCTGACCTACGACCGCCAGGTGAAGAAGATGGACTTCGCGCAGCTGAAGACGGCGCACCAGGCGCTGATCGACGGCGTGCCTTACCTGCGGCGCGGCACCTCGTACGCGCTGCGCACCGTGACGCCGGGCGTGACCGACCGCTACCTGCGGCATGCGGACAGCCTGGGCGTGACCGAGGTGGTCGACGCGAGCAGCGCCGAGCTGCTGAAGAAGGACGCGTCGTGGAAGGTGGTCGACGGGCTGGCCGACGGCGCCTGCCTGTCCTTCGAATCGGTGAACCAGCCGGGGCAGTTCCTGCGCCACCAGGCCTGGCGGCTGCGCATCGATCCGAACGATGGCAGCGCGCTGTTCAAGGCCGATGCGACCTTCTGCCCGCGCAAGGCACTGGACGGCGGCACCGGCATCTCGCTGGAGTCGAAGAACTACCCGGGCCACTACGTGCGGCACGCCAACGCGCAGGTGTGGCTGAACGCGTTCCAGGACACGAGCGGCTTCCGGGCCGACGCGTCGTGGGCGCAGGCGAGCGGCTGGTGGCGCAGCAGCGTGCTGCTGCCGCTGGCGCAGATGCGTTCGCTGCGCGTGCTGACGCCGGGCTTCGACAACCGCTACCTGCGCCACCAGGACGACCTGGCGTTCACCGAGGTCGTCGACGCGGCGAGCGCCGACCTGCTGAAGCAGGACGCCAGCTGGCGCATCGTGGCGGGCTTGGCGGACGCGAGCTGCTACTCGTTCGAGTCGCGCAACTTCCCGGGCGAGTACCTGCGGCACAGTGCATCGCGCGTGCGCCGCGATGCATTGCAGGCCAGCGACCTGTACCGCGCCGACGCCACCTTCTGTGCGCAGGGCACGGCCAACGGCAGCGCCGGCACGCGCTTCGCGGCGTACAACTACCCGAACCGCTACCTGCGCCACTATGCGGCCGAGGTGTGGATCGCGGACGGGCAGGGCGGCAGCAGCTGGAACACGTCGGGCAGCTTCGGGGCCGACACGAAGTGGTCGGTGGAGGGCGCGTGGGCGCCTTGACGTTGAGCCGTCGTTGACCACGAAGGGCCTGCTCGAAACGCAGGCCCTTTTCGCTGGGGCAGTCGCGCTTGTCAGCGAGAGAGATCTGGTTGCTTCTGATCCATGCATAGTCCGTGCGGGACAACATCCCCGGTCACATCCTCAAAGCGATCCGAAAGGAAATCGAGAATGGCTAGCCGTATCTCAGGAAAACGCATCTCGTCCGGTGAGGAGTTGGGACTCAAGCTCCTCAAGTCCGTTCGCGAAATGACGGCAGGGCCCTTTGCCCGTGTGACCAAGGTCGAGCCGAACGAAGTGGTCCAGGAGTCGCTGGCGTGAACCTGAAGCGCAAGTTCAAGAGCGATGCATTCGAAGCCATCTATGCTTCGGCGGTTGCCTTGCACAGGGTGGGCGCCATGGACGCCGACGAGCTCAGGCAGTTCCGGCACTACACTGCCCGCCCCACCCCAACAATGGAGCGGACCCGCATGAAGCCGAAGCCGTTTTCGATGATCCGCGAGTTCCACCTCGCCGACTGGTTCACGCTGGGCAATGCCGTCTCGGGCACCGGGGCGCTGTTCTCGATGATGTCCTACCTGGCGACCGAGAACGTGCAGCACATCTTCTTCGCCTGCGCGCTGGTCGCGGCCGCACTGGTGTTCGACGTGCTGGACGGGCGCATCGCGCGCTGGCGCCAGAAGTCCTCGGCGATGGGCCGCGAGCTAGATTCGCTGGCCGACGTGATCTCGTTCGGTGTCGCGCCGGCCATCATCGCGTACGGCTGCGGCATGCGCGGCATGTACGACCGCATCCTGCTGGCCTACTTCGTGGCCTGCGGCGTGTCGCGGCTGGCGCGCTACAACGTGACCGCCGAGGCGATGTCGGGAGAAAGCGGCAAGGTCACCCATTTCGAAGGCACGCCGATCCCGACCTCGTTCGTGCTGGTGCTGCTGATGGGCATGGCCGCGGCCTACGGCGGTGTCGGCCCGACGCTGTGGGGCGGCGAGTGGCGCCTGGGCGGCCACGTGCTGCACCCGTTCGCGCTGCTGTTCGGGCTGTCGGGCTCGCTGATGATCAGCCGCATCCGCATCCCGAAGTTCTAGGCCTTCCTGCCGCGCCGCCGCGGTGCGGCGGCCAGTTCGTGCGGCTCCAGGAAGTACGCCGTGTTGCCCGCCACCCGTTCCACGACCAGGTCGATGAAGGCCCGCACCCGCGCCGGCTGCGCGATGCGGCTGCCGTAGTACAGGAACAGGTTCAGGTGCTCGGCGACGTGCTCGGTGAGCACCGGCACCAGCTGCCCGCTGCGCACCAGCGGCGCGGCCGTCGTCCCCACCAGCTGCCCGATCGCATGGCCCGCCACCACGGCATTGGCTTCGAGCTCGACGTCGTTGGTGCACAGCACCGGCGCGAAGTGGCGCGACACGATCTCGGCGCCGACGCGGAACTCCCACGGCATCACCTTGCCGTTGGACGGGTGCCGGAAACCGCTGCAGCGGTGCTGCGACAGCTCGTCGATGCTGCGCGGGGTGCCATGGCGCGCCAGGTAGCCGGGCGTGGCGCACACCACCAGCTGCAGCGGGAACAGCCGGCGCGAGACCACGCCGTCGTCGGGCGGCGTGCCGGCGCGGAAGCCGACGTCCACGCGGTCTTCCACCCAGTTGCCCAGCCGGTCGTCGAGCTGCACGTCGGGCTCGATGTCGGGATTGCGGCTGCAGAACTCGTCGAGCACCGGCCACAGCACCGGCAGCATCAGCGAGCGCGTCGCGACGATGCGCAGCGGGCCGGCGATCTCTTCGCGCCCGCGCCGCGCGCCGTGCAGCGCGCGCTGCAGCGTCGACAGCCCGGGTTGCGCCGCCTCGAGGAAATGGCTGCCTTCTTCGGTCAGGCTCAGGCGCCGTGTGGTGCGGTGGAACAGGCGCACACCCAGGTGCGATTCGAGCTGCGCGAGCGCCTGGCTGGCGGCCTGCGGCGTGATGGCCTGGGCGACGGCGGCCTGGCGCAGGCTGCCCAGCTCGGCCGCCTTGACGAAGGTCGAGATCGCGCGCAGTTCGTTGAAGGCCATGGACTGATTATCACGATTTGCTTGTGAATGTGTCCAGCGATCATGGGCTAGTCCGACGTCAATGGCCTGCCTACAGTCCGTTCACCCAACCACCTGCTGAAGGACTCGATCATGGCAAGCACTTCCGATTTCAAGCGCGTCTGGTTCATCACCGGTGCCGCACGCGGCATCGGCGCACGCATCGTCGAAGCGGCGCTCGCGCAGGGCGACGCGGTCGTCGCGACCTCGCGCGATGCCAGCACGATGGAACAGCGCTTCGGCGCGCAGCCCGGCCTGCTGCCGGTGGCACTGGACGTCACGTCCGAGGCGCAATCGGCCGCCGCGGTCGACGCCGCGCTGGCCCGCTTCGGCCGCATCGACGTGCTGGTCAACAACGCCGGCTTCGGCCTGCTGGGCGCGGTCGAGGAGGCCACGTCCGACGAGGTGCGCCGGCTGTACGAGACCAACGTCTTCGGGCTGCTGAACGTGACCCGCGCGGTGCTGCCGTCGATGCGTGCGCGCGGCCGCGGCCACGTGATCAACATCTCGTCGCTGGGCGGCTACCGCTCGGCGGCGGGCTTCGGCGTCTACTGCTCGACCAAGTTCGCGGTCGAGGGGCTGACCGAGGCGCTGCATGCCGAACTGGCGCCGCTGGGCATCCATGCCACGGTGGTGGAGCCGGGCTACTTCCGCACCGATTTCCTGGAGCAGTCGTCGCTGCTGGTGTCGCCGCGCATCCTGGGCGACTACGCGGCCAGTGCCGGCCAGGTGCGCGAGGCCGCCAGGCGCATCAGCCTGAACCAGCCGGGCGATCCGCAGCGGCTGGCGCAGGCGATGCTCGCGCTGGTGGGATCGGCGACGCCGCCGCTGCGCCTGCCGCTGGGCAGCGACACGCTGCAGACGATCAGCGACAAGCATGCGTTCGTCGAGCGCGAGACGGCGCTGTGGAAGAAGGTGGCGGCGTCGACGGATTTCCCGGCGGTGGCCTGACCCAGCGGCAGAAGTCCCCGGCGTCGCGCGGGCTGCCACGGCTGCCGCACACTGCGGTTCCCGCCACGACGACGAGCCCCGCAGCATGAGCACGACCGCCTCCGCCCCTTCCGGTCGCCAGACCATCGCCGTGATGGGCGCCGGCGCCGTCGGCTGCTACTACGGCGGCATGCTGGCCCGTGCCGGCCACGATGTGGTGCTGATCGCCCGGCCGCAGCATGTGCAGGCCATCGAGCGCGATGGCCTGCGCCTCGAGACGCGAACCTTCGACGAACGGGTCCGCCTGCGCGCCAGCGCCGAGGTCGACGTGGTGCGCGGCGCGCAGCTGGTGCTGTTCTGCGTCAAGGCCACCGACACCGAATCGGCTGCCGCCGCGATGCGGCCCCACCTGTCGCCCGGCACGCTGGTGCTGACGCTGCAGAACGGCGTCGACAACGACGAGCGCGTGCGCAGCGTGCTGGCCAACGAGGTGGCCGCGACCGTCGTCTACGTCGCGACCGAGATGGCCGGCCCCGGCCACGTCAAGCACCATGGCCGCGGCGAGCTGGTCATCGCGCCGACGAGCCGCGGCGCGTCGTTGACCGACATGCTGTCGGCCGCCGGCGTGCCGGCCACGACCTCCGACAACGTGCGCGGCGCGCTGTGGGCCAAGCTGATCCTGAACTGCGCCTACAACGCGATGTCGGCCATCGCCCGCGTGCCGTATGGCCGCCTGGTCGAAGGCCCGGGCGTGCCCGAGGTGATGCATGACGTCGTGGCCGAGTGCCTGGCGGTGGCGCAGGCCGAAGGCGTCACCGTGCCAGGCGACGTCGAGGCCGTGGTGCGCGGCCTCGCGGCGACCATGCCGGCGCAGTTTTCATCGACCGCACAGGACGTGATGCGCGGCAAGCCGAGCGAGATCGACCACCTGAACGGGCTGGTCGTGCGGCGTGGCGCGGCGCGCGGCGTGCCGACGCCGGTCAACCGGGTGCTGCACACGCTGGTCAAGCTGATCGAGCAAGCCCGCTGAAGGGCGGAACGAAGCCGGTGTCGCGCAGCGATTGAAGCGGCGCGAACAAGGGCTCGGGCAGCGCCGACCAGTCGAACCAGGCCCAGCCTTCGCACTTGTCGGGCTCCAGCGTCGCCGGCTCGCCGCTGGTGTGCGGGGCCAGCACGAACGCGGTGAGGTAGTGCTGCCGAACCTCGTCGAACACGTCGCTGGTGTACGGCCCGCGCTCGCTCGGTCCGAGCTCGAGCCCGGTCTCCTCGAGCAGCTCGCGGTGCGCGCAGGCTTCGATCGTCTCGCCGTACTCGAGCCTGCCACCCGGCGCCGACCAGGTGCCTGCGCCGTGCGAGCCGCGCCGGCGGCCCAGCAGCACCTTGCCGTCGCGCAGCACGAGGATGCCCACGCCGACGCCGATCATGGTTTCAACGTCACCCATGTCGGCGCATGGTCGCTCGCCTTCGGCAGGCCGCGCACGTCCTTGTCGACGCCGGCGTCCTGCAGGCGCTTCGTGGCCGCCGCGTTCAGCAGCAGGTGGTCGATGCGCAGGCCTGCATCGCGCTCCCAGTGCTTGCGAAAGTAATCCCAGAAGGTGTAGACCGCCTCGCCCGGGTGCTTTGCCGCGATCGCGTCGGTCCAGCCCTGGGCCAGCAGCTTCTGCCACGCCGCGCGGCTTTCGGGCTGCAGCAGCGCATCCTTCAGCCACGAGCGCGGGTTGTAGATGTCGCCGACCTCGTTGGTCGGCACGACGTTGTAGTCGCCGGCGATCACCACCGGTTCCTTCAGGCCGAACAGCGTGGCGGCATGGGCGACCAGGCGCGCGAACCACGCGAGCTTGTAGTCGAACTTCGGCCCCGGTTGCGGGTTGCCGTTCGGCAGGTACAGGCAGGCGACCAGCACGCCGTCGACCGCGGCCTCGATGTAGCGGCTTTGCAGGTCCTTCGGGTCGCCGGGCAGGCCGCGCCGCACCTCGATCGGCGTGTCGCCCTTGGCGAGGATGGCCACGCCGTTCCACGACTTCTCGCCGCTCCAGACCGCGCCGTAGCCGGCGTCTTCCAGCGCCGCCAGCGGGAACGCGTCGTGGGCGGTCTTCAGCTCCTGCAGGCAGACGGCGTCCGGCGTGCGATCGCGCAGCCAGGCCAGCAGGGCCGGCAGGCGGGCGTTCAGTCCGTTGATGTTGTAGGTGGCAATCCGCATCGCTGGCACTCCTTCAGCCGCTCGACCAGGTGGCAGGATGCGTGCCCGGCGGCATCGACGGCCAGCGGTGCAAGGCGGGCGTGACGGAGAACGCAGCGGCATGGCCGACCGTGACCAGGCGCCCGAAGCCGGACGGCTCGCTGATCAGCCAAGGGTCGAAGGAGGGCGCCTGCACCGCCAACCCGCCGGCCACGCGCCCGAGGCCGCGCAGCCACTGCCCGACCCCAGCCAGCGACACCTGCACGTGCCAGCTGCCGCCTTCGCGCGCTTGCCGCCACAGTGCAGCCTGTGCGCCGAAGGCCAGCAGGTAGCCGGCCGCGTAGTCCAGCGCCTGCAGCGGCAGCGCGCGCGGCTTGCGCTCGCCGCAGGCTTCGGCCTCGGCCTGGTTGAAGCCGGTGGCCGATTGCACCAGCGAATCGAAGCCGCGACGCTGCGCCCACGGACCGGTGGCGCCATAGGCCGACAAGGAGATGGCGACGATGCCCGGGCGCCATGCCGCGAGCTCCTGGGGACCGAAGCCGAGCGCGGCCAGGCCGCCGGGGCGGTAGCCCTGGACGAACACGTGCGCATCGCGCAGCAGGTCGCGCAGGGTTTGCCGTCCCGTGGGCTGGCCCAGGTCGACGAAGGCCGAGCGCTTGCCGCGGCTGGTGTCGGCGATCGCATCGATGTTGGGCAGTGCCGGCGAATTGACCAGCAGCACCTCGGCGCCGTAGGCCGCCAGGGTCCGGCCGGCCACCGGCCCGGCCAGGATGCGGGTCAGGTCCAGCACGCGCAGGCCGTGCAGCGGGCGGTCGGCAGGCGCCGCCGCTGGGGCTGGCAAGGGCGGCGCGTCGGCGATGCGCTCGATGCGCACCAGCGGCGTCGAGCGGATCGCCAGCGCGTGCGGATGGCGGTCCCAGTCGTCGAAGCTGCGCACGGCGGCCACCACCAGGCCCGCCGCGGCCGCGGCGGTCTCGAAGTCTTCGGCGCGCCAGCGTCGCAGCGCCTGCTCGACCGCGCGGCGTTCGGTGGCGGCGCCGGTCGGACAGCCCAGCAGCTTCAGCGCACCGTCGCGGTGGTGCGCGAAATTGGCATGGATGCGCACCCAGCCGGGCTGGCCCGCGTCTTCGCCGCAGGGGTACAGGCCGGACAGCTTGTCCCACAGGTCCGGCGCGACGCCATCGAGCGTGAAGTGCGCGCAGCTTTCCAGCACCGCATGCTCGCGCGGCACGCGCACCTGCTGGCGGCGGCCGTGCCGCAGGTGCCACAGCTCGGCGGCAGCGCCGGCGGCAGCCGCCATGCTGGCCTGGATGGCATCGGCCACGGCGAAGCTGGAAGGCAGCACCGGGCCGGCGCCCGTCAGCTCGATCGCGCCGAGGCCCGCCGGCGGCAAGCCGGCGCTGTCCCACAGGCTGCGCAACGCGTGGGATGCGGTGGAGTCGGGGTCGATGTTCATCACGGGTCCGGCATTTTCACCCCGTCGGCATGGGCCGTCCGTACAAGCAGGGATCGACCACTTTCGAGGCCTGCCATGCCCACACCTGCTTCTCCGTTTCGCGCCGTCCTGGGTGCCCTGATCTGTCTCTCGCTGTGGGATGCCGCCCAGGCACAGGCCATCGCCCGGGTGACCGTCTATCCCGGCAGCGCCACGGTCGAACGCGTGGCGCATGTCGCTGCCGGCGCCCGTACGCTCAGCTTCGACTGCCTGCCGGCCGGCCTCGACGTGCAAAGCCTGCAGGTGTCGGCGGGCGCCGCGGTGCGCCTCGGCGAGACCTCGGTGCTGACGCAGCCGCGCTCATCGTCGCCGCGCTGTTCGGCGCACCCGCTGGATGGCCGCATCCGCGAGCTCGAAGAACAGAAGGACGCGTTGCAGGCGCAGGCCGATGCCCTGGGCCTCGTGACCAGCTACCTGAAGGACGTGTCCGCGGGCGGTGGCGAACCGGCGGTGAAGCGCGCCGCCGTCGATCCGAAGACCCTGACCGGCGTTGCCGATGCGCTGCGCCGTATCGGTGAAGACGCGCTGTTGAAGCAGCGCCAGGTCGCGCGCCGGCAGGCCGACCTCGACCGCGAGCTGTCCCCGCTGCTGGCCGAGCGTGCGCGCGGGCAGGGCACGGGCGGCAACGTGGTTGCGGTGACGCTGACGCTGTCGGCCGCCAGCGATGCCGATGTCACGCTGAGCTACCAGGTCAACGGCCCCGGCTGGACGCCCAGCTACCGTGCCTTGCTCGACAGCACGACGCGCAAGGTCCGCATCGAGCGCCAGGCGCTGGTGGCGCAATCCACCGGCGAGGACTGGCGCGGCGTGAAGCTGCTGCTGTCGACCGGGCAGCCGCGCCGCGAGACGGCCGGGCGCCTGCCGTCGCCGTGGCGCATCGGCGTCGAGCCGCCGGTCGAGCGGGCCGATGCGCTGCGCTCGCGCTTCGCGCCGATGCTGGCCGGGGCACCCGCCGCCGCGCCGCAGGCGAAGGTCCTGCAGGAGGAGGCGCAGTTCGACGTCGCCGTCTTCAACGGCAGCTTCGCGACGCAGTTCAGCGTGCCGCAGCCGATCGACGTGCCCTCCAACGGGCAGCGCGTCACGATGACGCTCGGCCAGCACGAGGACAGCGCGACGCTGTTCGTGCGCGCCAGCCCGCATCTCGATGCCAGCGCCTTCCTGATGGCCGACCTGCCGGTGCCGGCCGGCGTGTGGCCGGCCGGGCCGATGCAGCTGTACCGCGACGGCGCCTTCGTCGGCAACGGCCGCTGGGATGCGTCGGCCGACAGCCGCCTGGCCCTGCCGTTCGGCCGCGACGAACGGGTGCGCGTGTCGGTGGAGCCCGAGCGCGACAGCCAGGGCAGCGGCGGCTTCGTCGGCAACCGGGCCGAGCGCCGGCTGGCGCGCGCCTACACGGTCGAGAACCGGCATGCGGCGCCGATCAGCGTGCAGCTGCTGGAGGCCGCGCCGGTGTCGGTCGACGAGCAGGTGCGCGTGGCGGTGCAGTTCGCGCCACAACCCGCCGAACTGGCCTGGAACAAGCAGCCGGGCGTCGCGATGTGGAGCCTGGACGTGGCCGCGGGTGCCACGGCGCGCGTCGCGGCGGACTACGTCATCAGCCATCCGAAGGACGTGCGGATCACGGAGCGCTGAAGGTCGGGGCGGCGGTCTTTCGGCAAACCATGCATGCCATCGCGCGAGCAGCCATCGCGGCCGCGCCGCGCGCGCAGCATGTGGGCACAGGCCACTTCAGGAAGACCCGCCATGAGCATCACCGTCAGCGCCACCTCCTCGACGCCCCTCGCCTACCGGTCGATGGGGCCGATGCCCCTGCATCCCAGCCAGTCCGCCTTCCAGGCGCTCTCGGTCAACGCGCTGCGGCGCCCGGTGTCCGAGCCGGCGGTCGAAGCGCCGTCCCCCGCGAGCGCCGAACCCGCCGTCGACCACACCACGCGCGGCCCGGAACTGGCGGAGATGCTCGACTTCATGATGCAGCAGTTCGTGCAGCAGCAGTGCCAGAAGTCGCCGCTCGCCGAAACCAAGGTCGACGGCGTCGCCACCGAGAGCGCGTCCGACAAGCCGACCGAGCAGCGCAACTACGCCAGCCACCCGCACCTGATGCTGGCGGTGTGATGCCGCCGGCCGCGGCTCAGTCGCGCACCAGCCTGGTCTCGTAGAACGCCAGCGTCTCGTTGAAGCGGGTGCACGACTTGCCGGTGACGGTGGGTGCCATCTCCTGGTCGTAGCGGTCCTTGAGGCGCACGAACAGGCCGAGCGCCACATCCCGCGCCTGGCCGGGCGACACCTTGCCCGAGGCGGCGGCGAACGCCTCGATCTGCTGCATCGAGCGCAGCAGCAGCGGGCCCTGCGCCGTCTCCCAGCGCTTGAGCGCCGCCATCGACGGGTAGCCGAGCTTGTCGCATTGCTCCGCACCCTTCATCGCGAACGCGAAGTGCATCAGGTTGCTGGCCGCCTCTTTCTCGGTCATCGCCGCGGCGCTGCCGCTGCACAGGTGAAGCGCGGCGGCGACCGCGGCGCTGCGAAGAAGGGCTTGCTGCATGGGGGACCTCCCTGTCCGTGGCGGGTTGACGCGCGATGGTAGCGGCGCGCCGACCTGCGCGCTCAGCGCGCTTGCGTGACCACGTGGGCCTGGATCCGGCCGTCGACCGGCCCGTCGCCGAAGCGCGCGGCCAGGGCCTCGGCGCACGCCGACGTGGCCGCCGCCAGCGTCACGCCGGCGCGCGCCTCGATCTCGTTGCGCAGCGGCGTGCCCTGGCAATACGCGATGGCCGGCACGCGCGCCGAGGCGGCCTGGCTGCGCGCTTCCATCGTCTCGATGACCGGCGGCGTGCCGAATCCGCCGGCCGACAGATCGGCCGCGATGCGCGAGCGCTCGAAGTAGCCGTGCGGCGTGCGCGCCATGAAGCGCGGCGGGTCGGCGGGGAACAGGCCGGCGAGGGTCGCGGTGACCTCGTTCGCGAAGTCGTTGGCCTCGATCCGGTCCCACGCATTGAACAGCCAGGTGCCGCCCGGGCGCAGCACGCGGCGCACCTCGGCGAACGCGGCCGGCTTGTCCGGAAAGAACATCACGCCGAACTGGCAGACGACCAGGTCGAAGCTCGCATCGCCGAACGGCAGCCGCATCGCATCGGCCTGCTGCCAGTGCACCGGCCGCTCGGTGCCGACCCGTGCGGCGCGCTCGAGCATCGCCGGGTTCAGGTCGGTCGCGACCAGCTCGGTGCCGGCGGGCAGCAGCCGCGCCAACGCGCGCGTCACCACGCCGGTGCCGGCCGCCGTCTCCAGCACGCGCGACGGCGCCAGCGCGACCGCGCGGCGTGCCAGGTCGGCCGCGTAGGGCTCGAAGATCAACGGCACCATGAGGTTGTCGTAGACCTCGGGCACCGAGCCGGCGAAGACGGTGTCGGACGAAGCGGGTTGGCTCATCGACCGATCTTAGGCAACGGCGGTCCATTCATCCACATCGCTCCACTAGAATGCGAACGATTCGTATTTGATGGGAATCGGTGCTGCCACGGGCCGGTTCGACGAAGTACCCACCGAACCTCCCCGCGAGAACACTGCCATGACCCGTTGGACCCCGATCGCCTGCGCCGCCGCGCTGGCCTGCCTGCTGCCGGCCGCCCACGCGCAAACCGCC